>CBJLVJ010000443.1:0-3926 GCA_966426465.1 uncultured bacterium
AGCGCCACACGCAGCGCTGCACACCAACAGCAGGACCAGGATGAGTACGAGAAGGTGCTGCCGTGGCATGTTTTACGAATCGATCGATTCAACACAGCCACTGGGCTGCGTTCTGATCGCGTAGGTTTTTTGCCCGGTGGCGCCATCGGCGCCGCGGGCCGTGGCGATGTAGAAACGCACCTGCCCGCCCGTCGGCCGCGGCCGATCGCCAACATGTTCGATGGTCAAGGTCACTCCTTGTTGCGCTTGAAGGGTCCGTTGCGCGAGGGTGTGTTGTTCGAGGACGTCACGCGGCAGCTCGTTTTGCAGCGTCGGGCAGAGCTGCCTCCAGCCCAGGTCGGCATCCTCAGTGGCTACCGACTGCATGAACAGGTCGGCCGGCACGGGTACCACCTGGGTCAGGTCAACCGCTCGCCACGCACCCACGGCGCCAAGGCCGACAACCAGGAGGGCATTCAGCACAACCCGCGGATGGCGTCGAAGCCCGCGAATCAGCGCGAATACCACACTAACCACCTGTCCCGACCGGAGCTACCTGCGGCTGCGACTGGCCGGGTCGCAGGCCAAACGGGAACACCACCTTGAAGGTCGCCGCGGCCACCAGATGGCTCTGCTCGCCGACGGCAACGAAGATGACGTCGTCCTCGGCGATGTCGTTCGGGACGTACACCTGGCCAGCCGCCTTCAACCACCCGTTGTCATCGGCGGTCCCGGAAGACTGGGCGGGATTGGTTGCGCTGCCCAGATGGATGCTGACCCGCTCGCCACCGATCCAGCCTCCGCCACCAAAGCCGACCGGCGCGCCCGGCGCACCGGACCACGTCGTGAGCTCGAGCCAGGGCTTTGCCTCCAGCACCTTGAACTCCGCGGTCGAGGTGGCGCCACTCTCTTCACCGACCAGGTTCAGCGCCAGCGTACCCGCCGCCGCGCTCTGGGGGATGCGGATCGGACCGGCGCCCCACAGATTGCCATACTCGTCGGCCTGCAGCTGAGTGGGATCCTGTGCGCCGCCCACCGACGCGTGGATCCGCTCGCCTGGCCCAAATCCGCGTACGCTCAACTGAACCGGCACGCCAGGTGGTCCGGCCCATGGACTCAACTCGATGATGGGTTTGAGCGGCGTCACGTGTACTTCACGCCGAAGATCCGCGGCGCTCGCCTGGCCGTGCAACACCATCGTGTACGAACCGGCCGCCATGCGAGGAAGTTTGAGCTGCGTCCAGACCGCATTGCCGGCCTGGTCGGTCGGCAGCGTCACCAGCTCGACTGACGGTCCGCTGGCGCCCCCCGCCGGTTGCAGCGACACGTCGACCTGGTCCATCGGCTCGAAGCCACCGGCCACCAGCCCGAGGTCGCCATACTGAGGTATGTCGTAACTGTCCAGCACCAGCCACGGCTGCGGCGCACGAACCCACAGGGTCGCACTGCCGCGGCGGCCGCTGGTCTGTCCGGTGGCCTCGAGCGCGTGCGCGCCGGACTGCAGGTCGTCGGGCAGCGTCAGCACAATCGGAATGAAGGCGCCATCCGCGCCTGCGACGGCGTTTGCCAGTGGCAGCCTGTCTGAATGCGCATCAGCCGTCTTGCTCGCCGAAATGCTGATTGATTCACCCGCGTCAAAGCCGCTGCCGGATACCTCCACCTGGCCGGATTGGGGAGCGGGTTGAGGCTTGATGGCGAGCAGGGCGGCGGGCGTGCGCTCCGCCACCACGACCGGTGCGGGCATCGGCGTTGCCTCGGGCGTCGCCGTGTCCACGATCGGGAGTGTCGCCGGCGTCGGCGAGCCGCACCCCACCGCCACGAAGGCGACCATCGCCACCACCACAATACGCGTGCTCACTGAAGCCGACCTTCCGGGCCGCGCGCCACGGCCGCCGTTGGAGACACCTTGTGGTCGAGACCGAGGCGACCGGTACGCTCGACTGGCAGCGCGCGGATGACATGATTTGTGCTGTGGATGCCGCGGTAGACCGCCTCCCAACCGCCGGCAACGGCGCCGAGACGGATGGCGAAGATCTTCTCTTCGCGGTTCGCCGGATCTGGGCGATAGCCACTGAAAAATACGCCGATGCAGCGGCGGTCCGGTGGCCCGGCGAACTCCAGTCGCTCATTGACGTACTCCTCGACGCGCTGCACATCCTGCCAATTGTTGGACGGTACTGTGAGCAGCAGCAGATGGCGAGCGATCTCAGTGTCCAGGGCACGGCGCACACTCTCTCCGTAGCGCAGGGCGCGCAGCGTGCCGTCGGCCAGCGGCAGCAACGTCGAGAGATCGACGGATCCTCCGCCCGCCGAGCGGGCGATCGGTACGGCAGCCTCGGCGTAGTGGAACGTGATCGGGCACGGCTCGGCGTCGGCGTGTGGCCCGTGCTTGGTGAGCCGGCGCATCAGGTTGGACAGGTTTTCGGACGTGCCGGTTTCGAACCGGACCCGAGCGCTCAGCGCCGGTGCGACGTGCGCGGCGACCTCGTCCAGGTCGTCTCGCCCCTGGCGGTTGTCGCGCACGGTGAGGGTCAATGCCAGCGGCAGTCGGTCCCTCCAGGGCATCGGCTCCGAGCCCAGGTCCATCGGCAGGTCCCCGAAACGGAGCGCATCCAACAGACGAGTGGCTTCGATTCGCTCGACGTCGCCTTCGGGCACGATGAAGTGCGCATGGCGATCGGCTCGCGGGAACTCGTTGGCGGCCTGGGACAGTGCGTACAGACCCAGTACGCCGTGCCCACCGGCGCTCAGGTCGGCGGTGAGCCGCGCAGGCCAGGTACCGGCCGCGCGAAGGTTTAGCGCCGACTCTTCCACAAAATGGCTCACCGCGGGCATCCACTCCTCGCGAATACTCCACACGTCGCCTGGCGGCCGGTTACCGAGGCCCTCACTCAGGGCTGAGCGCGCCTCCAGCGTGTCACTGAGCACAAGGAACCCCGGCCCAGGCGCGCGATTCGCGAGTGCAATGCGTTCTTGCTGCCTGTCGAAGTCTGCATAGGCTTCGAAGGCCGTCTCGGAGGTGGACCGCACGTCGTACGCCTCCTCCATACGACCCTCGCGGACGATGCTCTTGATCCCCGCGCTGCCGATGGCGATCTTGTAGTCGCGGCCCCACTGCTGGTCGGGCACACGGGGCGCGTCTGGCGGCATCGGGTCCGCCGCCGGTGCGTCTACCGGCACCGGGCTCGGCTGATTGCGAGTGCGCAGCCACCAGCCCAGCGCGGCCAGCGCCAGCGCGGCCAGCACGAGCCACAGCAAGAGGGCCACGGGATCTATGGGCATTCGAAGACCTCCCTGGGTCAGCTGGCCGGTGACAAATCCGATGGCTGGCCCGATGAGCGCAGCCCACAGGAATGCGGTCCAGCGCAGTGCTGTGCGTCCAACCATTGGCATCCTGGAGCAAAACTACGGTTCGCCGCCCGGACAGTCCCAGAACACGCCTTCGCACCACCTGAACGTGAGCAGGCTGCGTAAGTCAGGCGGCGCGAACGTCGTTTTGAGCGCTCGCGCCGCCACGGGCGGCCGTCCAGCACGGCTGCGTGGTAGCCAGACCAATCAGGCAGGGCGCGAGCCCGGGTGCGGCGCCATTCGTCGCCATCCACCGCTCGTGGCGGCGCGCGATGTAGCGCGCGAAACCATCTACCGAGTCACTGGCAGCACGTAGCGTTCGCCACCGATCGTAGCCACGAAGCGTGACTTCGTACGCTCTCCCGAACAGGACCGGATGCGCGCGGACGAAGTGTTCCCGCGCAACGTGGTTATAGGGAAGTCCAGTCGCGGCAAGCCACAGCCGAAGATGCTGCGCACAGCGGCGAATCGACTCCACACGCGTCATGGGCAACGAGGTTGGCTGGTTGAGGTCGGCAGCCATGGCCTCAGGCTCCATCAGCGAGCGCGGCGAGCGCACGGGCCACGCCAACAGGAGCCGGGCGTGCGGGCTGCAGCTG
>CBJLVJ010000444.1:0-3907 GCA_966426465.1 uncultured bacterium
TCGACCTGTACACCAGGCTGCTGGCCGAGCAGGTGGACCTGCTCAAGGCCCATCGCGATGGCTCGGCGCGCATCCCGTTCGAACGCGCGTGGCCGTCGCTGGACGTCCCGCTGAATGCGTTCATCCCGCCCGAATTCGTGACCGATGACCCGGTGCGATTGCGACTCTACCAGCGGTTCTCAGCCGTCGAGGAGGACGCTGGTCTGGCCAGCCTGGTGGCCGAGGTCGAGGACCGCTTCGGGACGCTGCCCGAGCCCGCCCAGCACCTGGTGTACCTGACCAGCCTGCGCCTGCGGGCCGCGGATGCAGGCGTCGAGGCGGTTACGGCCACCCACGACGAGATCATCGTCAAGTTCGACCGTCTGCCGGCGCTGAACGTGGACCAGCTCGCGCGCAAAGCCGGCGTCTCGCTGAAGCGCGGCAGCAACCAGCTGCGTTTCGTCCGTGGCCAGGGCAACGCCTGGATGGAGCGCCTGTACGCGCTGGTGGCGGCATTGCCACGCGCGCACGACCCGGCCGAAGGGACAGCCGAACGACTACCCGATCTAATGGCCACAGCCTGAGCCTCGATCTGAGAAGATCGGGTTCACGTGAACATGATCATGTGGCATGGCCCGGGCGGGCCGGGCGGCGGCCGCCGCGGTCGACGGGTCGGCTCGGCGACGGCTGCCCGCGTTGGTCTGACTGACAAGACCAACGGAACGCCTGCACCCCTTGCTCCGCCACCTCCGCCGGCCGATGGACCGGGGCTGACGCCACGCGCGATCTGGGCCAACGCCGGCACGACGTGGCAGGGGTTCCGGCGCGTCCTCGCTCTGGGGTGGGACGCCAACCCGTGGCTGACGCTCTCGCTGGCCGCGTTGAACCTGCTCCGGGGCGGGCTGCCCGCCGCGCGGGTGTGGCTCTCCAAGCTGCTGGTCGATGCGGTCGTCGCGGCCGTGACGACCGGCACGGGCACGGCTGCTCTGCCACAGGTGCTGCTGCTGGTCGTGCTGCAGTTCGCGATCGGCGCGGTCGCCAACATTCTCACCACCGTCAGCAACATCTGCCAGCAGCTGTTACAGGAGCAGGTCTCGAATCGCATCCAGATGCTGGTGATGCGCCAGGCCAATCAGCTGGACCTGGTCTTCTTCGAGCGGCCACAGTTCTACGACTTGCTCCAATCGGTGCAGCGCGAGGCCGCATTCCGACCGGTGGCCATGGTTCAGACGGCGTTCGGTCTGATTCGCCAGGTGCTGACCTTCGTGTCGTTGCTCGCGCTGCTGGTCAACCTGGAGTGGTTCATCGCCGTGGCTGCGCTGCTGGCGCCCATTCCAGCGTTCGTCTCGAGCGCCAGGTACGGCTGGCAGGGCTATCAGATGATGCGCTGGCAATCACCCCTGCGGCGCATGATGTCGTACCTGACGAACCTGATGACGACCGACGTCTACAACAAAGAGGTCAAGCTTTTCACCTTAGGCGACTTCTTCATCGAGCGCTTTGCTCGGCTGTTCCAACGCTATTACTCGGAACAACGCGCGCTGGTCATCCGGCGCTATCTGGCGGGCGCGGTGTGGTCCATGCTGACCGTGCTCACCAGCGGCCTGACGTTCCTGTACGTTGCCTACCGCACGCTCGGCGGCACGATCAGCGTGGGCGGTCTGACGCTCTACGTGCAGGCAGCCGACGGCGTCTCTCAAGCCTTCTCGGCCCTGCTCGGCGGCTTGCAGTCGATGTACGAGCACCAGCTCTACCTGCAGACGTTGTTCGAGCTGCTCGACTTCAAGCCGCTGGTACGCGCGCCCGAGCACCCGGTGCCTTTCCGTCGGCCGATCCAGCAGGGCATTGAATTTCGCAACGTTACCTACACCTACGAAGGCAAGGACGAGCCGGCGCTCAAGGACGTCAGCTTCTCGATCGAGCCGGGCGAGACTGTAGCGATTGTCGGACACAACGGCGCGGGCAAGACGACCCTGGTCAAGCTGCTCGCCCGGCTGTACGACCCCCAGGACGGGCAGGTGCTGATCGACGGCCGCGACGTGCGTGACTACGATCCTGACGAGCTGCGCAACGAGTTTGGCGTACTGTTCCAGGACTACGTCTCGTATCAATTCAGCGCGCGCGAGAATATCGGCGTTGGACGCATCGAGCGGCTTGACGACACGCCGGCGATTGCCGCGGCGGCGACCAAGAGCGGCGCGTCGACGATCATCGAGAGCCTGCCCGAGGGCTACGAGACCGTGCTCGGCAAGTGGTTCGACGGCGGGGTCAACCTGAGCGGCGGTGAGTGGCAGAAGGTCGCGCTCGGCAGAGCGTTCATGCGCGAAGCCCAGATCCTGATCCTCGATGAACCGTCGGCCGCGCTGGACGCCAGGGCCGAGTACGAGCTGTTCTCGCGCCTGCAGCAGCTGGCGCATGGTCGCACGGCGATTTTCATTTCGCACCGTTTTTCCACCGTGCGGCGGGCCGATCGAATCCTGGTGTTCGAGCAGGGCAGCTTGATCGAATCGGGTACCCACGAGGAGCTGCTGGCGCTCGGCGGACGCTACGCGGAGCTCTTCAATCTCCAGGCCGCGTCCTATCGCTGAGGCGCGCCTCCGGCGCACGACGCTGGCGGGCCGCACCGATCTGACGGCGTATCGCCTGTTTCATGGCGACGCCGAAGGCATCCCAGGGCTCGCGGTCGACCGTTACGGCGGCGTGCTGGTGATGCACGCTGACTCGGCCGCGCTGCTCGAGCGCTGGCTGCCCGACATGCGCGCCGACCTGGGCGACTTTGATTCCGCCTACGCCAAGGTGCACCCCCGCGCGGCCAGTCGCCTCAGATCGGGTGAGGTCAGCCGGCTGGCGCCCGAGAAGCCGGTATGGGGTCCGCCAGTTGCTGAGGTCGACGTGCTGGAAAGTGGCGTGCGCTACCTGGTGCGCCCCGCCGCTGGCCTGTCGGTCGGCCTGTTTCTGGACATGCGCGAGGTGCGCGGCTGGCTGCGCTCCAGTGTCCGCGAGCAGCGTGTGCTCAACCTGTTTGCCTATACGTGCTCGTTCGGCGTCAGCGCCGTGCTCGGGGGCGCCTCGCGCGTGCTGAACGTGGACCTCTCGCGCGGCTATCTCGAGTGGGGCAAGGCCAACTACCGGCTGAACGGTCTGCCAGTGGACGATCGCGATTTCGTCTATGGCGATGCCATGGACTGGCTCGGGCGCTTCGGCCGGCGGGCGGAGCGCTTCGAGGTGGTCATTGTCGATCCGCCGAGCTTCAGCTCCACGCCCTTTTCGGTGACGCGGGATTATCCGCGGCTGGTCGAAGCCGCGGCGCGGACGGTCGCGCCTGCAGGTATCCTGTTAGCCGCCACCAACCACGCGGGTACCTCAGACGATCGGTTCGACGCCTGGCTCCAGAATGGCCTTGCTCTGGCGGGTCGACTCGGGCGAGTCGTGCAGCGCTGGCACGCGCCGCCGCTGGACTTCCCGCAGCCGCCCGGCAGCAGCCACCCTTATCTCAAGGTACGCGCGCTCGTTCTCGACTGAGCACTGAAGGAGCGGCCAGCCTGATGCTGGAACTCGCACCACTGATACGCGACATCCCTGACTTCCCCAAAAAGGGGATCCTCTTCAAAGACATCACCACGCTGCTGAAGGACCCGCGGGCCTTCAAGCAGTCGATCGACCAGTTGACCGAGCTGGTGCGCGGGCACGCGCCGCGGGTGGTGATCGGCATGGAGTCGCGCGGCTTCATCTTCGCTGCGCCGATCGCGTACCAGCTCAACGCCGGCTTCGTGCCGGTGCGCAAGCTGGGCAAGCTGCCGGGCGAAGTGATCAGCACCGAGTACGACCTGGAGTACGGCACCAATACGCTGGAGCTGCACGCCGACGCGATCGCGCCGGGCGACCGCGTGCTCATCGTCGACGACCTGCTGGCGACGGGCGGCACCGT
>CBJLVJ010000445.1:0-3900 GCA_966426465.1 uncultured bacterium
TGAGAGGCGAGTTACACGTATAGGAAACACTCCGTCGGGGCGCGCGGCTGCACCGGGTCTCAAGGCAGTACGCTCTCCGGCGATGACATCGCCGCCCGCGGCACCGCTAGCCTATGACGATGCCGCTGAGCGGCGGCATATCGAGATTCGCTCGGAGTTTCTGCTCGATCCCGACGTCGTATTCCTCAATCACGGTTCCTTCGGGGCCTGCCCACGGCCAGTCTTCGAGCGCTACCAGGCATGGCAGCGCGAGCTCGAACGCCAGCCGGTCGAGTTCCTGAGCCGCCGCGAGCGCGGGCTGCTCGCCGATGCGCGGTCCGAGCTCGCCAATTACCTCCACGTCGGATCTGACGACGTGGTCTACGTGCCCAATGTCACGACCGCGCTCAACATCGTCGCCAGGTCGCTGCCGCTCGAGCCCGGCGACGAGATCCTGACGACCGACCACGAGTACGGCGCGCTCGAGCGCACCTGGACCTTTGTGGCCGAGCATCGGCAAGCGCGCCTGGTCATCCAGCCACTGCCGACGCCCCTGATCGATCCCCACGAGGTGGTCGAAGCGGTCTGGGCGGGCGTCAGCGAGCACACCCGAGTCCTGTTCCTGAGCCACATCACCTCCCCAACGGCGGTCACGCTGCCGATCGAGCCACTGATCGCGCGCGCCAGAGCGGCCGGCATCTGGACCGTGATCGACGGCGCCCACGCGCCGGGTCAGATCGGCCTGAACCTGGCCGACCTGGACGTTGACTTTTATGGAGGCAACTGCCACAAATGGCTGTCGTCACCCAAGGGCGCCGGTTTCCTGTACGCGCGGCCAGACGTACAGCACCTGATCGAGCCAGTGGTGGTGAGCTGGGGTTGGCGGCCGCGCGATCCGTGGTCGACGCCGTTCGTGGATGCGATCCAGCGGCAAGCGACGCAGGACATCTCGGCGTACCTGTCGGTGCCGGCGGCGATCGACTACCAGCGAGAACGTGACTGGCCCAGCGTTCGCCGAGAATGTCACGAACTGGTGCGCATGGCCCGCCAGGAAATGACGCGGATGACCGGCGTCGAGCCGCTGGTGGCGGACGACCCGTCGTGGTTCGCGCAGATGGCGACGCTGCCGCTGCCGGCCTCGTGCGACGCCGCCAGCCTGAAAAAACGGCTGTGGGACGAGTACCGCATCGAGATTCCGGCCACGGGCTGGGGTGAAGCGCCCTGTCTGCGCGTCTCCGTCCAGGGCTACAACACCAGGTCGGACATCGAGCGGCTCCTGGATGCTGTTCGCGCGCTTCTGCCGAGCGTGCTCACCCATACCGACGGATCAGCCTGAGATTGTGATGCTCGTGGAGCACTAAAACCGGCAGGTCTTTTTAAGGTTCGGGTAACACGTTCGAGGCGCACAATACATGAAACGCGGATGAGCAGTACGACCGCCGCACCGCCCATCCGCGGTGCCGCCGAAGCACCGGGATGGGCCGCCGCCCTGGCCAGGCGCGTTCGTGCGCTGAGCTACTACAACACGGCCGACGCCAGCGGCAAGCGCGACCTGCGCGTGGACCTGCTGCGCGGGTTCTGCATCTTCGCCATGGTCGTCGACCACTTCGGCGGCGACTCGTGGCTGTACAGCATCACCGGTGGCAACCGCTTCTACGTATCGGCTGCCGAGGGCTTCATCTTCATCAGCGGCTTCATCCTTGGCCAGGCCTACCGCGCCAAACGGGATCGAAATGGCCTACCCGCGGCCATGGCCGAAGCGCTGCGCCGCGCTCGTACGCTGTACCTGGCCACTGTCGCCCTGACGCTGATTTTCTCCGTGCTCTACCTGTACACGGACATCACGTTGTGGACCGGTCGCGACTTCGGGCTGGGCATCGACAGCCTCCAGGAAATCACCGTGGCCGCGCTGACCCTCCACTACACCTATCACGGCACCGACATCCTGGCGATGTACACGCTGCTGCTGCTGGTCGCGCCGTTGACGCTGCTCCTGCTATCCGTCGGCGACTGGTACTGGGTCCTCGGGCCGTCGTGGCTCATCTGGCTGGCGTACCAGATCTACCCGGAGGAAGCCGCGATCCCGTGGTACATCCGACACGGCGAGAATTTTCCGCTGGCGGCCTGGCAGGTCCTGTTCATCACCGGCAGCGTGCTCGGCTTCTATCGGGGTGGGCTGACGGCCTGGTTGCGGCGCTTCCGTCGGCTACGCGTGTTCGGGGTGGCCGTGGGCCTGGCCGTCACCCTGGCGCTGATTTCGTTGGCCTGGGGCGCCGAAAACGGCGTGCAGTTCGCGTTCTTTGACATTGATCCCAATGTCCTCAACGAGAGCTTCTTCAAGGTGCCGCTGCGACCGTGGCGCATCGTGGCCTTCATGTCCGTGGCAATCGTCGCCTACACCAGCGCCACGTATCTGTGGGTGCCCCTTCGACGCGTGCTGGGCTGGCTGATGCTGCCGCTCGGCCAGGCCGCGCTGTACAGCTACATCGTCCACTTCTTTCTGATCTTGCTCGTCTACAACCTGGCGCCGCTGCTCGCCTCCCTACCTGGCGAGCCCTCGACGGACCTGTTCGTACCGATCCTGCAGATCGCCGTGGTCATGCTGCTGTGGGCGCTGGTGCGCAAACGAGTCCTGTTCGGCATCATTCCCAACTAGCGCCCACGAGAGGGCTCGTTCCGCCCACGGGCGCTACTTGCGGCTGCGGACCTCGACGTTGCCGTCCTGTATGCGGGCCTCGAAGACGCGCGCGTGCTCACTGCCCGGGCCTTGCTGGACGCTGCCATCGATCATCCTGAACTGCGTGGCGTGCCACGGGCATTCGACGCAGTCGCCTTCGAGCAGCTTGCCTTCGGCCAGCGGCCCACCCCAGTGGGTGCACGTGCCGGAAATCGCCATGATCGTCTGCCCGCGCTTGAGCAACACGATTGGCACGCTGGTGCCGTCGACGTGCGCCTCGACACCTTTCAGCTTGCCCTCTTCGAGCTCGTCGGCACGCGCAACCACCTGGAAATCCGGCACGCCGGGCTGGAACGCGATGCGGCTCACGCCCATGCCGAGACGGTAGACAAGCTCGCCACCGAGCCAGGCGGAGATGGTGGCCGCGGTGAGGCCAGTCGTCGACAGTGCGATGCCGAGGCCGCGCTGCCCACCACGTCGAGCAAACAATGAGGCCACCATGAAGCTCAGCCCGACCGAGTTCAGCACGCCGTGCAGGAAGCCAACCGGACGCTGCTCATCCCCAGCGTCGACCCAGTCAGCCACACCCGCCAGGGCGGTCGGTACAGCCGCCAACACGCCGACGGTCATCGCCGCGTCGGCCGGTCCGTCCGCGCCGACCAGGTCGAGCAGCGCGCCGGTCGACCAGGCGCCGATCGGTACATCGGTCAGCGCCGGGTGCACCGGATGGCCCAGCCATACCCCGTTCAGCCAGTTCTTGAGCCGACGAGCGGCGGGGCCACCCTGCTCGACAGCCGTGTTCACGAACGACTGCAACTGCCTGGCCCACTGCTCGAGCATCTGGTTCTGCTCGGGAGTGAGCGAATCCATGACGCGTGTCACGTCTCGAAGGCTCTCGATCGTCATATTGTGCGCCTGATCTCCGCAGAGGGTGTGCCAGAATTCGCGAGCGAATGATACGTGCGCCGCTCTGGCTGATCGTGCTGCTGGTCCTGGCCATCGTTGGCCTGGGCGTCTATGGCTACTTCACGACTCCGTTGCCGTTCGGGCTGTCCTCAGTCATCCAGACGCCGGGCGGAGGGGCCGTCACGCCCGCCACGGGTACCCGCTCGACCCCGGCAGGCACGCGCACGGTGGCCGGTCAGCCGCTCGTGCTCGGCGCCACCAACGTGGTGATCCAGTCGGTGCAGCGCAACGAGGACCTCAGCGCGGGCGGTCGCAGCGGGCCGGCCGGCTCGTTCACC
>CBJLVJ010000446.1:0-3900 GCA_966426465.1 uncultured bacterium
TCTTTTCTGATTCTTATTCTGATTCTTTTATTGAACGATAGCGTAGCGTCGGAAATCGTTCAGGAGGAGCGTTTCGAGGCCGCGGGGGGTGGGGGCGGGGACGTAGCGGACCCCGAGGGAGCGGCAGAACGCGGCGTGGTCCTCCTGCCAGCGCTGGAGGTCGCGGCGGTACTGCGACACCGTGTCCAGGGTCATGCTGAGTTTGATGGTCTCGCCGGTCTCACTGTCGATCAGCTCGATGTCGCCGGCGAGCCCGGGGTCCAGCTCCGCCTCCGACAGCACGTGCACGAGCGCCACCTCAAAGCCCGCCTGGACGACGCGCCGCAGGCCCCGCCGATAGTCAGACCCGATCAGCAGGTCCGACAGGACCACCACCAGCCCGCGTGCCGGCCGATCCGCGAGAAAGCTAGCGAAGCCCGCTTCGAGATCCGTCGACGGCGCAACGGGCAGTCCGCGCAGCAGTCGGAACACGTCAGCGGCCTGCTTCCGGCCCGTATAGCGCGGCGAGCGCGACACCACGCCATGGCCCAGCGCGTACACCCGCACCACGTCCATCTGGTTCAGCGCCAGGTACGCCAGCCCCGCCGCCAACTGGCGAGCAACGCGCGCCTTGGCGCCGTCGCCGGAGGCCATCGAAGCGCTGCAATCCAGGATGACGTACAGCCCGACGTCCTCGCGCGACTCCGTCACGCGGATGGTCAGCTCGTCCAGCCGCGCCAGCGCATTCCAGTCAATCCGCCGATAGTCGTCGCCAGCCGAGTACGGCCGGTGGTCGGCGAACTCGACCGACGTGCCCTGACCACCACCCAGGTGCTCACCGGCCGGACCGCCGGGCAGGGGTCGGCGGACCCTCAACGACAGACGCTCGAGCCTGCGCAGCAGGTCCTCCGAAATCAGACCCGTCGCCGACGCGCCCTGGTCTGCCGGACGCAACGCGCGGCGAGGCGAGTGCCGCTGGAGCAAGCGGCCGATCACGTGCGGGGCTCCTCCGGTACGTGCTTCAACACCGTTTCGACGATAGCGTCCGGCTCCATTCCGGCCACCTCCGCCTCGACATTCAAAATGATGCGGTGCCGCAGCGCGGCGGGCGCCACGCCGCGAACGTCGTCGAAGCTGACATTGACTCGACCGGAGAGGAAGGCATTCATCTTGGCCGCCACGACCAGCCCCTGCGCCGCCCGTGGACTTGCACCGTAGCGGACGTACTGGCGGACGACCTCGGGCGAATTGGGCAGGTGTGGGTGCGTCGCCATAACCAGCCGCGCGGCGTAGTCCATGACGTGACTGGCGATCAGCAGGTCGCGCGCGACGCGCTGCGTAGTGATGAGCGAATCGGCGTCGGTCACCTGCTCGACGCTGGGCTCCCACGAGGTGGTGGTGCGCATCAGGATCTCCGTCAGGTTGTGCGCCGACGGGAACTCGACCTTGAGCTTGAACAGGAATCGGTCCAACTGCGCCTCCGGCAGCGGGTACGTGCCGGTCATTTCAATCGGATTCTGGGTGGCAATGACGAAGAATGGCCGCGGCAGCGGATACCCACGGGTGCCCACGGTCACGGTACGTTCCTGCATGGCCTCGAGCAGCGCCGACTGCGTCTTGGGCGCGGCGCGATTCACCTCGTCGACCAGGATGAGATTGGCAAACACGGGCCCCGGCTGGAACTCGAAGCGCCGCTCGCCGGTATCGGTGTCCAGCAAGACGTTGGTGCCGAGAATGTCAGACGGCATCAGGTCCGGCGTGCACTGGATCCGACTGTAGGTGAGGTCCAGCACGTCGGCCAGCGTTCGCACCAGAAGTGTCTTGCCCAAGCCGGGCGCGCCCTCGAGCAGCGCGTGACCGCCCGCTAACAGCGTGATGAGCACGCCCCGTAACACGTCCGGGTAGCCGACGATGACCTTCGACAGCTCACGTTCAATGGCAATCGCCTCCGTCTGCAGCCGCTCCGTGTCGGGGCTACCGATCGTCATCGAGGTCCGTTCGCCACACTGGACCGCCCAACAAGTGCGCGGAGCGTCGATGGCCTGAGCCGCCGAAGCGCGACATCGAGCACGAAACAGACGAGTGCCAGCGCCGCGAAGATGCCCCAGATCGGATCCCAGCGGGATGCGTCGGCCGTTCGGGTTGCCGGGAACAGGTCGCCGTTAGTCGTCTCCCGCAACACTCCGCCGGTCTCGCTGGCGATGCGCCGCAGGGCCGGTTCGTCGGCCACAAAGCTGGTCGTTTCCACCAGCGCTGGCACGATGAATCCGTTCGATTCGGTGCGGCCTGGCCTGCCCGGAGCGGACGGCTCGCTCACATCCACCTCATAGACACCCGGCGTCTGGGCCACGATGGTCGCCGCGTACTGGCCGGGCGCCACCTGGCGCAGCGGGACCTGCGAGGAGCCGCCACCCGGCGCGGACACCGTCAGGGTCAGCGTCTGGAGCTCAGCGAATCTTCCATCCTGGATGTCTTCGACGGTCACCTGAGCCTCGCCGCCAGCTCGAGCCACGTCGAGCTTGAAGTCGCGGTTGATCGGTGGACCCATCGCCCAGCGCGCAAGCTGCTCCCAGAAGCGTGTGTTCTGGTCCCAGCTCGGCCAGGTCGTCGTCCAGCGGCCACCCACGTCGGAGGTCCAGGCCACCGCGCGGCCCAGCCCGTAGTGCCACTCGGCAAGCAGCGGCGCGCCTTCATCCGATGTCAGGACCACCTCGGCCGTGTCTTTGGGCGTGGTCGCGATGTGGCCCTTCAGCGTCGGGATGGAGCTGGGCGCGATGCCGCGCAGAATGGGACTGCTCACGCCAAGCTGCGGCTGGATCGTCCCTTCGACCAGTGCGGCGCGCTTTGCCAGCGCCGCCTCCTGGGTCATGACGCGCGGGATCTCGCGGATACGGGCGGTCTGGAAGAAGCGGCCCTCGCCCAGGCGGGCCAACCGCGACATCAGGTTGGTGTCCACATCGTCGCCCATCGACACGATGCTCAGCCCGATCTTGTCCTGGCGCATCTTCGCGAGCAGGTCGTCATACTTCACGTCATCCGCCTGGCCGTCGTCGACCAGCACCAGCTCTTTGAGATCCGCCTGCGTTCCACGCAGGACGTCCTCCGCTTCCTTCAAGGCCTGAAACAGACCGGTGCCGCCTTCGGCAGTCAGGCTCGAGATCGCGTCGGAGACGTTCTGGACACCCACATGCTGCAGCGTGTCCGGACGCACGATCCAGTGCGAGGTCTTGTCGAACGCCAGGACGCCCAGGATGTCAGCCGGCTTCAAGGCGCTGGCAGTCAGGATCGCGGCTTCCTTGGCCATGCCGAGCCGAGTGACTCCACCGCTGTCGAGGCCCATGCTGGCCGAGCGGTCGACCACCAGCACGAGCGCGATCTGCGCACCTTCGCGCTTCTCCGGGGGTTGCGCCAGCACCGGCAGCATGTCCTCCAGCACGGAGCTGGCATAGCCGCCGAGCGCATAGCTGGTGAGGCCACCGAGCGCGATCAAACCATGGCCGTTCGTGTTGACGTAGGTCTGCAAGGTCTTCTGCTGGTCCAGCGTCAGGCTGGTCGCCGACACGTTGTTGAGCACCACCGCGGCGTAGGCGTTCAGGCCAGGCAGTCTACCCAGCCCC
The DNA here is from genome assembly GCA_966426465.1 of uncultured bacterium. Taxonomy (GTDB): domain Bacteria; phylum Chloroflexota; class UBA6077; order UBA6077; family CF-72; genus CF-72. The sequence goes on from CBJLVJ010000446.1 coordinate 3,597, forward strand.
TCAGGAGGGCGGACGTCCACCGTCATCTGCGCTCGCTTGAGTACGGCCTGAACGCCTGCGCCCTCATGCTCACGCTCCTCGACGACGAGCACCCGCGGCTTCGGTCTGACGACCACGTAGCCGAACGCCACGTTGTTGGCCGGATTGGAGTCGCCGGATGCCGACACCCGCGTGATGATGGAGTGGAAGCCCTCGTTCGGCACCGTCGGTGAAATGGTGAGGCGGTTCTGGCCAGCGACCAGTTGGACGTCCTGCTCGGAGGCAACCTGGCCGTCGATGGCCACCTGGAGGTGGGCGGTCTCCG
>CBJLVJ010000447.1:0-3881 GCA_966426465.1 uncultured bacterium
CAGTACTACGATCTTGCCACCCTGCTCCGACAGCTCGGACGGGAGCCGGAGACTGGATGCTAGCGGTCGCTTGTGACTACATCAACTTCCCGCATCCAGCTCGAAAGCTGGTCAGTAAGACATGCAGTGGTCCGCGCGTCACCCGCCGTTATGACATCGCCCGGACACCTTTTAAGTGTCTGCTGGACCACGGGTGCTCTCGATGAAGGTGACGAACCAACTCAAGACTCGCTCGAAAGACATTGATCCGTACCGACTCAAAGTCCAGGTCGATGCCGCGCCGCGCACGCTTGCCGCTCACACGGCTCGGTCGGATTCTTTCGGTGACGCGACCCTGAGCCGTCAGTCGGATCCTCGACCGAGGCATTACGGCGAGCTACGTGGCATGTACAGGTAGGCCAGGAACCGCGGGACCCTGATGGATGCTCGCCCGTGGCGGAGTACTGTTTCTCGACGAAATGCCGTTTCGTCCGCGGCTTGTGTTGGTTCGTGCTGTCATCAGCTACGCTGGACGCTCTCCGGGAGTGTGGCAGGCGGCGGCGCAGGCGTCAGGTCGCGATGATCCTCCTGGGCGTACGGCAAGCCTCCGCACCAGGTAGTCTTCGGGCCGCGCCGACCCAGGTATTTGGGTGCCTCCTCAACGGGATCCAGTGCAAGCGCTTGCATCACCGAGCCGTCTGCCCACGATCCAGCCCGACATACCCGAGCGGAGGTCCGGCACGACGATACGCCCGGCAAGGAACTCCCGACTGGCTGCATCCAGCAAGCCGACGCGCAGAGCCGGACCAGGTGGAAGCGACCTCCATTTCAGGTAGGGGACGAACTCGTCGCCGGCGGCGAAGCCGACCTTGCACTGCTCGCTGGTTGCCTGGTCACGATCGGAGCGGGCGTGGTGGTGTTCACGACGACCGGCGCCGGGTTCTCGGGCCATGCGAGGATGTAGAGCGTGATGCTCAGCGGTGCCAGGATGATGCAGGCCGCCAGGAGCGTGCGCTGGAGCCTGAAGGTGGTGGACATCTGCGCCGGCTCTGCGACTGGGCCGGAAGGTGTTTAAAGCCCGCGTAGGTCATGGTCGTGTTCCTCCTGCTCCGTGCCATTCGCTCAACGCCGGGCCGACTCTGGGTGAGCCAGCTCACGTTCAAGGTCACGGCTGCTATCGGTTGACCCGTGTCTGACCATCCGCGTGGCGCCACCCTGGTTACCCACGTTGCCCACATCCGCTGCCGAATTGCAGTGCTCGTACCCATGACCGGCGAACCGCCGCGGAGTCGACTTCGATCGAGAGGCCGCGGCAAGCCGGGAACCCTGCAACCTGCATGGATAGCTCGTGCGACTCGGACACGACGGCATGGCATGCGGTCTGCGGGAGCAGGAGCACACCACCCCGGATGACACTCGAGCCGGTGCCCCAGACGGGGTCCGATCAGCCCGCCGATACGCCGTCCCCGCTCACCGGTGCCGGACGCGCCGTGTATGTCGCCGGCAAAGTCAAACTGCTCTGGTGATCAGGGCAGCGTAGCGTGCCGACCGCGGTGCTATGGCGTACAGATAGAAGGCGTCGATGCTAGCGAGCGAGCGTGGTGTACACGCTGAGCCCTTCTGGTCGTCTCCGGTGTCCAGAATGGCGCGGCCGTTCGCCCGCCCGCGAGGTCGAACTCCCTGATCGGGCGGGCCCCGCGAACAGGGCATCGGTGTTGAAGTGCACGTCGCGAAAGACGCCCCCTTTCTATGGCGAATACCTGCTCGAAGGGCACGGGCTCGACGGTGTGGGGCTTGCAACCCTCGGCACGGGGACCAGCTCGCGCGTTGGGGTGTTCAGGCACGCGAGGAGGCGGTCCACGCGGCGCGCCAGTTGGCGCCGGTCGTCCGTTGCCGGAGAAATACGCCCCGCATCGCCTGGGCGAGTGGACCTCGACCAAGACATCCGGGATGGGTGTCGGGCGCACGCCGCAGCCCGCAGCCTGCTCCGGCTGCCAACTGCCTGTGCCCGCCCGATTGTGACGCCGCCATGACGCTTGTCGTCTGCCACGTGACGCTCCACGTGACGCCCGAGGCGCTAGCTTCGGGGGGCGATGCTCGCCTGCATCACCACCGCCGCCGTGCTCGGCCTCGAGGGACGCCTGGTCGAGGTCCAGGTCGACCTGGCCCAGCAGGGCCTGCCGACGTTCTTCCTGGTCGGCATGCCCAACACGGCCGTCAAGGAGGCGCGCGAACGCGTACGCACGGCCATCAAGAACACCGGGCTGGAGTACCCGCTGCGGCGCATCACCGCCAACCTGGCGCCAGCCGAGCTGCCCAAGCAGGGCCCCTCCTACGACCTGCCCCTGGCCCTGGCTATCCTGGTTGCCTCGGCGCAATTAGAGCCGCCTTCGCCAGCTGCCATGTTCGTCGGCGAGCTGTCGCTTGATGGCCACGTGCGTCACATCGAAGGGATTCTGCCCATGGTGGCCACCGCGCGCGCCGCCGGCCTGAAGCAGGTCTTCGTGCCGGCCGAGGACGCCGCCGAAGCTGCGCTGCTGGAGGACGTCGAGGTGATCGGCGTACCAACCCTGTCCGAGCTGGTGGCGCACCTGCGTGGCGACATCCACCTGCCCAGAGCCGTGGCACCGCTGTGTGCACGCGATCACCTGCCCCAAGACGGGGTGGACTTTGCCCAGGTGCGCGGTCAAGAGCACGCCAGGCGTGCGCTCGAGATCGCCGCCGCCGGCGCACACAACGTGCTGCTGACGGGGGTGCCCGGGGCGGGCAAGACGCTGCTGGCGCGAGCGTTGGCGGGCATTCTGCCGCCGATGACGCCCGACGAGACGCTGGAGGTCACGCGTATCTACTCCGTCGCGGGCGTGCTGCCGCCCGGCACGCCGGTGGTGCGCCGGCGGCCGTTTCGCGCGCCGCCCCACACCGTCAGTTACGCCGGCCTGGTCGGCGGCGGCAGCCGCCCGCGACCCGGCGAGATCAGCCTTGCCCACCGCGGCGTGCTGTTTCTGGACGAAATGCCGGAGTTTCACCCGCGTGTGCTGGAGGTCCTGCGCCAGCCCATCGAAGACGGCGTCGTGACCATCGCGCGCGCCCGCGAGACGCTGACGTTCCCGGCCAAATTCACGCTCATCGCAGCCAGAAATCCCTGTCCGTGTGGCTACTACGGCGATTCGTCACGGCCGTGCAGCTGCGCGGAGTCGGTGGTGACGCGCTATCAAAAACGGCTGAGTGGTCCGATCCTCGACCGCATCGACATGCACGTGAGCATCCAGCGGGTCGAGTTCGACAAGCTCACCAGCACGGAGCAGTCCGAAAGCTCGGCAACGGTCCGCGCGCGGGTGACCGCCGCCCGCCAGCGGCAATGGCGCCGCTTCGCCGAGCACCCGGCCGTGCGCTGCAACGCGGACATGGGCATTGCCGACATTCGCGCCTTCTGTGAGCTCGATGTGGCCGGCTCGGCCGTGCTTCGACACGCGGTCGAGCGTCTGGGGCTGAGCGCGCGTGCCTACCATCGCGTGATGCGCGTGGCTCGCACCATCGCCGATCTGAGCGGCGAGGAGCAGATCCAGACGGTGCATCTGGCCGAAGCCATCCAGTACCAGCCCCGCGGACCGGAGCACTGATGTCCGCCGGACCGTCTGATAGCTCATCCGCTCGATCGGGCCAGTGCATCGATCCGCCGATCCAGCAGCTGGTCGATGCGCTGAACGCATTCGCCGGCATCCGCACGATTGGGAGCTGCGGCGGTCATCCCGAGCCGTTGCACGGCGGTCAGTGGCCGGCCGGCTCGTGGTACGTCAAGTTTCGTATTGACCGAGACGCGCATGGCTGGCGTGCCCTGGAGTTTCTGGCCTGGTTGATCAACAACGACTACCAGCGCGCCGAGCATCGTGTGACGCTTTTTC
>CBJLVJ010000448.1:0-3874 GCA_966426465.1 uncultured bacterium
CTCGAACGCAGTCTGGACGAATCGCTCGAGCAATTGGGGCGGATTTTTTCGCCGGGCCCCTTCCTCGATCGCCGCCTCGGCCGCGCGCTCGCGTTTCAGGCGCTGTACGAGATGGACATGGGCCACCATCCGCCGGGCCAGGTGCTGGATCGCCTGGCTGAATCCTTTCAGGAAGCGAGCTCGGGCCCCTATCCACCCGAGGTGCTCAAGGACGCGGCGGCCTACGCTCACGAGCTGGTGCGCGGGGTGCTCGCCAATCGCGCAGCCATCGACGCGCTCATTCAGCAGCGGGCGCCGCTCTGGCCACTGGCGCAGATGTCGGCCGTCGACCGAAACGTTCTGCGCATCGGACTCTATGAATCCTTGTACGGCAATGCTACAGTGCCTCTCAGGACCGCGATAAACGAGGCGGTTGAACTGGCCAAGCTGTTCGGCAGTGAAACCTCGGCCAAATTTGTCAACGGCGTCCTCGGTCGAGCGGTCGAGGCGAGCGCAAGCGGCGAGTGGCCCACGGCTGAGTCCTCGCCACCCTTGGGATCCAACGAACCAGGCAGTCGTGCCGCACCCCTCGGCGAAGCGACGCACACGTCGGGCGCCGAGAATGGCAACCAACCACCCTGCGACATCACCCGGTGAGGAGAAAGGGGCTTGAGAAAAAACGATGGCCGCCAGCGCTGAAGAGCGCCTGAAGAAAATCATCGCCGAACAGTTGAGCGTCAGTGAAGACGAGGTGACGCCCGAGGCGAACTTCATCGACGACTTGAACGCTGACTCGCTTGACCTGGTCGAGCTGATCATGTCGCTGGAAGAAGAGTTCAACGTCAAGATCAGCGACGAAGACGCCGAGAAGATCCGCACCGTCCAGGACGCAATGGACTACCTGCACGAGCACGGCGGGGCGTAGACTTCGACATTCCGCCGGTCGAGCACGTTCATCGCGTACAGTGAGCCGGCCTCAACGAAGGTCGCGTAGGCAGCCATGGCCGTAACCCAGACACCAACCCCCGCAACCACCCCCGAGATGCCCGACAGCCACGCGCCCGGCGACAAGGAGATGACCCTCCTCGAGCACCTCGAGGAGCTTCGCGGCCGACTCGTCGCCGCCGTCATCGCCGTCGTCGTTGGCGTGCTGGTCGCCATCGTTCCCGTGCCCGGCCTGGGCAACTCCATCACCTGGATCGCCGTGGACGGCCTGACCGACCAGGGCAAGCAGGCCGGCGTCAACTTCGTCACTATCCGCCCGGGCGAAGGCTTCTTTACCTATCTCTCGGTTGCGCTGGTCGTCGGCGCGGCCCTGGCCATGCCCGTGATCATCTACCAGATCCTGGCTTTCGTGGCTCCGGCCCTGTACCCCAACGAGAAGAAATACCTGTACCTCGCCGTACCCGGCGTGTTCATCTCGTTCATGTGCGGCGTCGCCTTCTGCTATTTCCTGACGCTGCCGTTCGCCACGCGTTTCCTGGCCGGCTTCGCCAGTCAGACGTTCACGCCAACCTGGTCGGCCGAGCACTACATCGACTTCGTGGCCACGTTCCTGTTCTGGGTCGGCGTGATGTTCGAGCTGCCCATCATCATGTTCTTCCTGAGCAAGATGGGCGTGGTCAGTCCGAAGCGCCTGGCCGGCTTCCGTAAGTACGCGTTCGTGGGCGCCTTCGTCATCGGCGCGGCCATCACTCCGACACCCGATCCGATCAATCAGACGATCATCAGCCTGCCGATCTATTTTCTGTTCGAGCTCGGCGTGATTCTCGCGAGGTTTGCATGACGACTCTCACCGGCGCCTACCACTCGGCCGCCGATTGGCCCGAGGTCGAGGCCGTGCCAGGCGTGTTTCGACGCGTGTTGAGCTGTGGCGACCAGATCATGGTCGTGCAATTCCGCATCGGCGCAGGCGCCCAGGTGCCGGCGCATACCCACCCGCACGAGCAGGTGGGTCACGTCGTGTCTGGCCACATGCGCTTCCGCATCGGCGATGAAGAGCGCGAGCTGGGCCCCGGCGACGGGTACTCAGTGCCCGGCGGGGTGACGCACGGCGCCATCGGCGTGACTGACGTCATCGCCATCGACAGCTTCCACCCCGTGCGCGACGACTACCGCTAGAGCGGTGCATACGGAACAGGAGCTGCGCGATCGCGCGCAGATGCTCCTCGGCGGCGTGAGCCTGGTGATCTGGTTCGCGGTCGCCTTCACGCTGGGCGTCAGGTGGTTCATCGACGAGGACACCGCCCAGCCCATTCTGATAGCGGGCGGCATCGCCCTGGCGATTGCCGCCCTGCCCTGGCTGGCCTACCCCTGGTTAGTGCGCCGCCTCAGGACGCGTCGCGATACTCCGCGGGCTCATCGAGCTCGGCGATAGCGCCCGAGCGCGTCGTCACCAGCAGCGGCGCCTGGCCGTGCGCGATCGTCTCGCGGCCGATGATGCACTTGCGCACGTCAGCTCGCGACGGGATCTCGTACATCACCTCGAGCAGCACTTCCTCGATGATCGTGCGCAACCCGCGAGCGCCCGTCTTGAGCTGAAGCGCACGCTCGGCCGCCGCTTCGAGCGCGTCGCGGGTGAAGACCAGCTCCACCTTGTCCAGGCTCAGCAGCTTGGCGTACTGCTTGCTGATCGCGTTGCGCGGCTCGGTCAGGATGCGCATCAGGTCTTCCTTGCTCAGCGGGTCGACGCTGACCACCACCGGCAGGCGGCCGACGAACTCGGGAATCAGGCCGTACTTGAGCAGGTCGTCGCTGGTGAGCTGCCGCAGCAGGTCCGCGTGGTCTTGCTCGGTCGTGCGCTCAGAGGCAAAGCCGAGCGTCCGCTTGGCGCCGACGCGCTTGCCGACGATGTTTTCGAGGCCCTCGAACGCGCCGCCGCAGATGAACAGGATGTTGGCGGTGTTGATCTGGATGAAGTCCTGGTGGGGATGCTTGCGCCCGCCCTGCGGCGGCACGTTGGCCACCGTGCCTTCGATGAGCTTCAGCAGCGCCTGCTGGACGCCCTCGCCTGAAACGTCGCGGGTGATCGACGGATTGTCGCCTTTGCGGGCGATCTTATCGATCTCATCGATGTAGATGATGCCCCGCTCGGCGCGCGAGATATCGAAGTCGGCCGCCTGGATCAGCCGCAGCAGGATGTTTTCGACGTCTTCGCCGACGTAGCCGGCCTCGGTAAGTGCCGTGGCGTCGGCGATACAGAACGGTACGTCGAGCACCTTGGCCAGCGTTTGTGCCAGCAGGGTCTTGCCGCAGCCAGTCGGGCCAACAAGCAGAATGTTGGACTTTTGCAGCTCGACGTCATCGACCTGCATGCCCGACGACACGCGCTTGTAGTGGTTGTAGACGGCCACCGACAGCACCTTCTTGGCGCGGTCCTGACCAACGACGTAGGAATTGAGATGCTCGTAGATCTTGGCCGGGGTCGGCAGTTTGGCCAGCGGCAGGCGCGGCTTGGCGGCGGCAGGCGGAGCAGACTCCTCGTCGATGATTTCGCGGCACAGGTCGACGCACTCGTCGCAGATATAGACCGCGCCTGGCCCGGCGATCAGGCGCCGGACCTGGTCCTGGCTTTTTCCGCAAAACGAGCAGTGATATTGACCGCGGGTGCCGCGTGTTGTGGCCATGTTGGTGTGTTTGCCCCTCCCCGCTTCAGCCGCGGTTGTCGTCCAAGGATGAATCCAGTTGTGCGCGCTTCAAAAAGCTAACGTTTCCCATCGGCGGTTGTTGTCGCCGTCTCGTCAGCTGCCTCGTTGACCGCAGCCTCGGCCCGGTCAGCCGCGTGGCTGGCCTCAGTCTGGCCATGAATCATGTCGATAACGCCGTAATCTCGCGCCTCTTGCGCGCTCATCCAGTAGTCGCGGTTGATGTCCCGCGAGATACGCTCGATGTCCTG
>CBJLVJ010000449.1:0-3874 GCA_966426465.1 uncultured bacterium
CGGCGTCGGCCGCGCAATCGCGGCCGACGGCAGACCGGTCGAATTCCAGTTCCTGCTGGCCGGCGAAGGCACGTTCGATCTGCCCAGCTACCTGCGCTTGATGCGCGCCCAGGGGTTCGACTCACCCATCGCGTTCGAAGCCAGCGTGCAGTGCCAGGCCCGTCCCGCCTACGACGCGCTGGAGGCGGCGCGCGGGATCTATCGCTGGATGGCCGACGGCTGGCGCCAGGCCGGCGTTCCGACGGAGTAGCACAGGAAGCATGCAGGCTGAAGCAACGCGTACCGCGCTCCCGACGAGCACGCTGTCCGCCGTCTGGTACGGCACACACGACCTGCGCCTGGAAGAGCGGCCCCTACCACCGCTCGGTCCAGGGGACGTGCTGGTCGACGTCGTCGGCTGCGGCGTGTGTGCCACCGACCTGCATCTGCTGGACGGCAGCATTCGCCTGTACGACCCGCCCAAAGTGCTCGGGCACGAGGTTGGCGGCGTGGTCCGCGCGGTCGGCCCAGCCGTGCGCTTCGTGCGCGAGGGCGATGCCGTTGCCCTGGACACCAGCGTGCCGTGTCAGGCGTGCTTCTTCTGCCGCGAGGGCCAGCCGTTCATGTGCCCGAACCGGGTCTCAGTGGCCGCCGGGTTCTCGGAGCGCACCATCGTGCCTGAGAGCGTCGTGCACGCGCTGCCGACCGGTGTGCCGCCGGCCATGGGCGCGCTGGCCGAGCCGCTGAGCTGCGCGATCCATGCCGTGGAGCGGGCCGAGGTCCGGCCCGCCGATACGGTCGCCATCGTGGGTGCTGGCGCACTCGGCTTGCTGGTGCTGGCGGTTGTCCGCTTATCGGGTGCGACGCACGTCGTGGTGTCCGACCTCGACGCGAGCCGCCGCGCCCTGGCCGAGCGGCTCGGGGCCACGCACACCGTCGATCCGACCAGCGAAGACATGCTGGGCGTGGTGCGCTCGCTGACCGGCGGGCGCGGGGCCGACGTCGCCTTCGAGGCCGTCGGCGCACCGGTCACCCTCGAGCAGGCGTTCACCCTGCCGCGCCAGGGCGGCACACTCATGCAGGTCAGCGTGCCGCCGAGCTCGGCGCGGTTCTCGCTGCCGACGTATGAGCTGTTCGCGCGCGAGCTGTCGATCAAGGGCTCGTTCGTCCGTACCACCGAGTTCCGCCGTGCGGTCGAGCTACTTGGCACGCTCGACCTGGCGCCACTGATCACCCGCCGCTTTGGACTCCAGGACATCCACGCGGCCATCGAGGCCGCGCGTAGCCGCCAGGGTGTCAGGGTGCTGGTCGGCGTCGAGCGTCCTTGAGCCGCTCCAGGACGAACGCGTCGCGGGCGGCGCGCACCTCGGCCGGGTTGCGTCGGCTCCAGTCGTACAGGCCGACGCCGCTTTTGGCGCCCAGCTTGCCCTGGGCGATCAGCTCGCGCAGGAACGGCGGAAGCTCGGTCGCCGCGGACAGCGCCGGGAACAGGTAGCTCTCGATCTGCTGCTGCATGTCCAGGCCGACCATATCGGCGTGTTCCAGCAGTCCGTAGGCCGGAAAGCGCAGACCCGGACCGAACTTGAGCGCCACGTCGACGTCCTCGACGCTGGCGATACCTTCCTGCACGACGTGGTACGCCTCGCGAAACAGCGCGTGCAGCAGACGGTTCCCGAGCTGACCCGGCACGTCCTTGCGCACGACCACGACACGTTTGCCAGCGTGCGTGAGCAGGTCGCGCAGCCTGTCCACGGTGGCCTCACTCGTACGCCCGCCTTTGACGATTTCGACCAGCGGCATCAGGTGCGCTGGATTCCAGAAATGGGTCGTCGCCGCCCGTTCGGGACAGCGCAGCCGCTCGGCGATGGACGTGATCGGCAAGCCCGAGGTGTTGCTGGCCAGGATGGCGTCGGCCGCCACGAGGTCCTCGACCTGAGCGAACAGGGCCTGCTTGACGGCGAGGTCTTCGACCACCGACTCGAACACGAACGTCGCGCCGTGGACTGCCGCCGCGAGCTCGGTCGCGCCGCCAATACGCCGCCTGGCTGCCTGCACGGCGCGCCTGGTGACGAGCCCGCCGGCTCGGAGCTGCTCGAGCGCGCGGTCGACCGCGTCGAGGCCGCGTTGTACGCTCACGGCCGACCGCGCATAGAGCGTTACCGCGTGTCCGGCCAGGGCCAGGCTGGCGCCGATGCCTGGTCCCATCATGCCCGTGCCCAGCACCGCCACACGAGCAGCTTCGGTCGCCACGCGTGCGGGATGCTACGCCACCAGCGCGCTCCTCGCGCTACTCTGGTCCCGGCGCACCTGTTCTCGTTATGCGGTCCGTTACAGTCCCGCGCCGCCGTCGATCACCATCATCGAGCCTGTCACCATCGCGCCGTCATCGGAGACCACGAACAGGACGGCGCGCGCGATGTCCTGTGGGGTCACCAGCCGGCCCAGAGGTGTGGCTGCCACGCGACGCTGATAATTCTCCGGGTTGTCAAGGCTGGTCCGCTCATCATTTGGGCTGTACGCCGTATTCGCACGCAGAAACGGCGTATCGACGTGGCCCGGCGAGACCAGCACGCAGCGGATGCCGTCGCCTGCGTACGACGCGGCGGTCGAACGCGTCAATCCCACCAGGCCGGTTTTTGCGGCGGCATACGCCGGACTGCCTGCCCCCGGTCGGATGGAGGCGAGCGAGCCGAGATTGACAATCACGCCACCCCCCGCCCGACGCATGCTGGGAATGGCTGCCCTGGTTCCGAGAAACGAGCCGGTGAGGATGGTGCCAACGATGAGGTGCCACATAGCTTCGGTCTGCTGGTCGAAGCTGACGCGGACATTGGCGCCGGCGTTGTTGCACAGGATGGAGACCGGCCCAAAAACGTGCTCGGCCGCGTCGACGGCGGCTGTCCATTCGGCGGCGCTGCGCACGTCCAGCCGCACACCGAGGGCACGCCCGCTCGCGCCGACGATTTCCGACGCGACAGCTTCGGCTTTGTCCAGGAACAGATCGGCCACGCAGACGGCGGCTCCCTCGCGTGCGAACAGTCGCGCCTGGGCACCGCCAATGGCCCCACCGCCACCGCTGATCAGCGCGACTTTACCCGCGAGCTTCATGCCCCTCAGCGTCCCGGACGACATTCATCAGGCCTAGAATAGAGGTCCACATGACTGACTCTGGTGCATCCTTCAGGCAGCGAGTCCGGGCGCAAGAGGTGTTGCTGGGAACCTTCCTGCAGCTGGGATCGCCGGTGGCAACGGAAATCGCCGCACAGGCCGGCTTCGATTGGCTGCTCGTGGACCTGGAGCATGGTGCCGGTTCGGAAGCCACACTGCTCGCCCATTTGCAGGCGATGAGCGCCAGCCCCGTCGGCGCGTTCGTGCGTGTCGAGCGCGGCGAGCGGCTGCGCATCGGTCGCGCGCTGGACGCCGGCGCCACCGGCGTCGTGGTCCCGCGGATCGTGTCGGCCGAGCAGGCGGCGGAGGTAGCCCGCTTCCTGTGGTACCCGCCGCAAGGGGTGCGTGGCGTGGCGCTCGGCACGCGCAGCGCCGGCTTCGGCCGGGTGCCCGTAGGCGACGTGTCGACCTTGAACCAGAACGTCGTGGGCGTCCTGCAGATCGAGACACGCGAGAGCGTCGAAATGGTGGAGGCGATCGCCGCGATCGACGGAGTGGATGTCCTGTTCATTGGCCCGTCGGACCTGAGCGTAGCGCTCGGCGTGCCTGGCCAGCTCGACCACCCACGGTTCCGCGACGCCCTCGAGCGCATCCGCGCCGCGGCACGCGCCCATGGCAAGGCTCTCGGGACGTTGTTGCGAAACGCTCAGGAGGTGGAGGCAGCGGTGCGCGACGGCATCACCTTCATCGGTATCAGCTCCGAGGCGTCTATCCTCGCCAACGCCAT
>CBJLVJ010000450.1:0-3872 GCA_966426465.1 uncultured bacterium
GGAGACGATCGGCGACCTGGGTGGCCTGCACCGGTTCATGGCCTGGGATGGGCCGATCGTTACCGACAGCGGCGGTTTTCAGGTGTTCTCGCTGGGCTTCGGCCTGGAGCACGGGGTTGGCAAGCAAATCGGCATGTTCCCCGGTGAAGACGCGCCCCGACGCGGCGGCCAGGCAGGCCGGCTCGTGCGCGTGGACGAAGACGGGGCGACGTTCACCTCTCACATTGATGGCTCGCGGCAGCGTCTCACGCCCGAATCGTCGATCGCCATCCAGGAAGTGCTCGGCGCAGACATCATCCTGGCCTTCGACGAGCCGACCTCGCCCTTGCACGACGCCGGCTACACCCGTCAGGCCATGCAGCGTACCCACCGCTGGGCCGAGCGCTGCCTCGCAGCTCGTCGGCGGGACGATCAGGCGCTGTACGGCATCGTGCAGGGCGGCGCCTTCGACGACCTGCGCACCGCCAGCGCCCGGTTCATCGCCAGCTTGCCGTTCGAGGGCGCGGCCATTGGTGGCTCACTCGGCAAATCCAAAGCGGACATGCACGCCGTTCTCGACTGGTCCATACCGCACTTGCCCGAAGCCTGGCCGAGGCATCTGCTCGGCATTGGCGAGCCCGAAGACCTGTTCAGCTGCGTCGAGCGTGGCATCGACCAGTTTGACTGCGTCGCGCCGACCCGCCTTGGCCGACATGGCCAGGCCTACACGCCTGACGGCCGACTTCATCTCACGCGGCCGGAGCTCAAGGAGGACCCCCGCCCACTCCAGGCCGGCTGCGGCTGCTACACGTGTCGGACCGGCTTCTCGCGCGGCTACCTTCGCCACCTGTTCGCAGCCAACGAGCTCCTCGCCTACACGCTCACCAGCCTGCACAACCTGTATTTCATCCAGAACCTGATGCGGCGAATCCGCGCGGCAATCCGCGCCGATCAGCTCAGCGCGCTGCGCGACGAGTTTCTGAGCCGCTACGGCGTGGCGTATCCGACCGCCGGCGTCAGTCCCCAGTCGGCTGGTGGCCAGTAGCTGATCCAGGCTCGTCCGACCAGGTTCGCCGCCGGAACAAACCAGCCGAAGTGGGAGTCGCGGCTGTTCGGCCGGTTGTCGCCCAGCACGAAGTACTGACCCTCAGGCACCACCACCTCCGCCGCGTCGGCCGGGTAGTTGTAGCTGGCCTGGAAGCGAATGTAGGGCTCGTCGAGCTGCTGGTCGTTGATGAAGACCTTGCCTTGCTCGATGCGCAGGCGATCGCCGGGCAGCCCGATGACGCGCTTGATCAGGTCGAAGTCTTCGCCGCTGGCCGGCGAGCGCAGCACGGCGATATCGCCCCGTTGTGGTCCGCCGAAGACGTACTGGCCATCCCATTCGAAGTAGACAACCTTGTTGACCCACAAGAACTGGCCGCTATTGAGCGTCGGCAGCATGCTCGGGCCTTCGACACGAAAGTTCTGCAGGACCGTTCGGACGCCGAAGAACAGAATGCCGACGAGCAACACCGTCTGAAGGACTTCGCGGCCGAACTTCTGCAATGCCAGGGCGCGCGGCGCCGATGCTGACTGAACGATTTCATCCATGTGGGCGCGCCAGTTATACGCGCGCGCGGCGCTCAGGCCAAGATTACCCGCCTGCTGAGGCGAAGGTGCGGCCTGGCTCGACCATCGCCGCCGGGTCCAGGATGCGGTCCAGGTCAGCCTCCGACAGCGAGGTGCGCTCGCGCGCCAGGTCGCGGATCGTGCGGCCTGTCTGGTACGCCTCCTTGGCCAGCGCCGCGGCCGCGTCGTAGCCAATCTCGGGCGCCAGCGCGGTGACCAGCATCAGGCCAGACTCGACCGTGTCCGGGCCGCGGCTGGTCGCCTTCAAGCCCGCCACGAGCGTGTCGGCGAAGTTACGCGTCGCCCGTCCGAGATAGCGGATGGAGTGCAGCAAGCTGCGCGTGGCGATCGGCAGCATCACGTTGAGCTCGAAATTGCCGCTCTGGCCGGCGACCACGATGGTCACGTCGTTGCCGAGCACCATCGCGCATACCTGGGTGAGCGACTCGGCGATGACTGGATTGACCTTGCCCGGCATGATCGAGCTGCCCGGCTGCACAGCCGGCACGTCGAGCTCGCCGATGCCTGCCCGCGGACCGCTGCCCATCCAGCGAATGTCGTTGGCGATTTTGAGCAGCGAAACGGCCACCGTGCGTACCGCGCCAGCGGCCGAGACGACGTTGTCGATCGTGCTCTGAGCCTGGAAGTGGTTAGACGTCTCGTGGACACCCAGCCCGGTGCGCTCGTTGATGATTTCGGCCACGCGGCGCGGAAAGTCGGCGTGCATGTTGATACCCGTGCCGACGGCGTTACCGCCGAGCGCGATCTCGCGCAGCTCCTCGGCGGCGAAGTCGAGCCGCGTGAGCGCGCGATCCATCTGGCCGACATAGCCCAGGAATTCCTGGCCGAGACGGATGGGCGTAGCGTCCTGGAGGTGGGTGCGACCGGTCTTGATGATCGGCCAGAACTCTTCTCGCTTCTGATCGAGCACTTCGCGCAGCCGCTGGACGGCCGGGATGAGCACCTCCTGGAGCTCGGCCAGCGCGGCGATGTGCATGGCCGTCGGAATGACGTCGTTGGACGACTGGCCCTTGTTCACGTCGTCGTTTGGATGCACGAGCTTCGAGCCGAATTCCCCGCCCAGCAGCTCGGTGGCGCGATTGGCGATCACCTCGTTGGCGTTGGTGTTGGTCGACGTGCCCGAGCCGGTCTGAAAGATGTCCAGCACGAACTGGTCGTCGAACAGGCCTGGCGGGCCGGCGACCGCTTCGGCCGCCTGGGCGATCGCGTCGGCCTTGCGCGGCTCGAGCAGGCCCAGGTCACGGTTGGCCAGTGCGGCGGCGTACTTGATGGAGCCGAGCGCCCAGATGAAGCGACGGTCGAACCGTTCACCGCTGATCGGGAAGTTCTGGACCGCGCGCTGCGTGGACGCGCCGTAGTAGGCGCCCGCGGGGACCTCGAGTGGTCCCATCGAGTCGCGCTCGATCCTCTGAGGTGGGACCGCACGGTCGCGGCCGTCGCCACCTGTCACGAAGGAGATTGTAGTCCGTGGCCGAGGTGATCCGGTGCGCAAGCAGGGGCGTACTATCTGCGGCGGCGCAGCGATGGACGGCCTCGAGGCGTTTCTCGACTCGTATGGGGTGGCGGCGGCGTGCGCGCTCATGCTGGTCAAGGCGATCGGCATCCCCGTGCCGATCCCGGGCGACGTGATCTTGCTGGCGACCGCCGCGCGGGCAGCCGAGGGCAAAGTCCTGTTGTGGCTCGCGTTCGTCGCCCTGTTGGCCGCGCTCACACTGGGTGGCACACTGCAGTTCCTGCTGGCACGCGGCCCGGCGCGACGCCTGGTGATGCGCCATGGGCAGCGCGTAGGACTCACCGAGCCACGCCTGGATCGCGTCGCGGCGAGGGTGCGCCAGGGCGGGCTGGTCGGCATTGGCCTGGCCGTGCTGACGCCTGGTGTGCGCACCGCGGCCATCCCCGCCAGTGGCCTCACCGGCATTCCGCTGCGGATATTTCTGCCCGGTCTGGCGCTGGGCAGCGCCGCTGATCTCGGGCTGCATTTCGCCATCGGCTTTGCGGGCTCGAGTCTGCTGGCCACGATCGTGCAACCGTCGCCGCTCCTGGTGATCGGGCTGCTCGCTGTCTTCGGCCTGGGCGCATGGCTGGTGATCGCGCGACGCGGCCGCGCCTCGCCCGCGACCGCGGCGCAGGCCTGGGCCCAGGCGACGTGTCCGGTGTGCCTCGCGCTTGGCAGCGTCGCATCGCTCGAGACGGAGCCCGCGGTACGCTTGTCGCGTGCCGTCTGAGGCAGCGGCCAGCGAAGACGCGCGCATCTGGGTCGG
>CBJLVJ010000451.1:0-3853 GCA_966426465.1 uncultured bacterium
CTGGATCCCGCCGGTCGTGTGGCTCACGCTGATCGGCCTGGTCGCGCTGCACCAACACGTGCGCACGGTGCTCGCGCCCTACCTGGCCGTCCACGGTGAGCTCGGCGGCACGCGCGCGGCGCTGACCTCGTGGGAGCTGGGCGGCCAGCACTTCTGGCACCTGCTCGGCACATTCGTGCTCGGCAGCGTGCCCGTCGCCCTGCCGCTGGGGATTGCCTATCTCGCCATCCAACGCTTTGGGCCCGATCCGCTGAGCGCCGCGGCGCTCGCCGTGTCCTGGCAATTGAGCTGGGTGGGCGTGCAATCGACGCGTGGCTTGCTGATCCCGGCGCTGCACACCGCCTACGAAAACCTGTATGTGGCGGCCCCTGCAGCCGTTGATTGACACTGCCCAGGGGTAGACATATCGTCGAGACTCTTCCGCCGCCGGGACGGCCAGCGTCGGCCGTCCGTTCTCATCCACCGAGGGAGGGGTTATGGCCGAGAGGGTGCCCGTCAGGGTCAGCGTGAACGGGACCAACTACGCGCGCGAGGTCGAGCCGCGCGATCTCCTGGTGTACTTCCTGCGGGAGGAGCTGGGGCTAACCGGCACGCACGTCGGGTGCGACACCAGCCAGTGCGGCGCGTGCACGGTGCTCATCGAGGGGCGACCGGTCAAGTCGTGCACGATGTTCGCCGTCCAGGCCAACGGCCGACAGATCACAACCGTCGAAGGGCTGGCCACGGACGGCAAACTCACCCCGCTGCAGGAAGCATTCTGGAACGAACACGGGCTGCAATGTGGCTTCTGCACGCCGGGCTTCCTGATGACCGCTACGGCGTTGCTGCAGAGCAACCCCAGCCCGTCCGAGATGGAGATTCGCAAGGGGCTGGAAGGCAACCTCTGCCGCTGCACGGGCTACGCGAACATCGTCAAGGCGGTCCAGACCGCGAGCGCCGCCGTGGTTTCGCAGAGCGTGGCGCCAGGTCTGGCCGCGCAGGTCCCGGGGAGGGCATAACACCATGGCGATCAGCCAGATGATTGGCGCCCGCATCCATCGCCGCGAGGATCCACACCTGATCACCGGCGGTGGGCGCTATGTCGAAGACCTGGTACGCCCGGGCACGCTGACGATGGCGATCGTGCGCAGTCCGCATCCGCACGCGCGCATCACGCGCATCAATACCGCCGCTGCGCAGGCCCTTCCAGGTGTCGTCGCCGTGCTGACCGCGGCCGACTTCAAGCCGCTGCTGTCGGGCACCCACCCGGTCGCGCCCGCGTTCGTCGCCGAAAAACGGACGGTGCCTGAGCGTTTCCCGATCGCTGACGGGGAGACGGTCTTCCAGGGCGAGCCAGTCGCGGTGGTCGTCGCGGAAAATCGCAAGTTGGCGGTCGACGGCGCGGAGGCCGTCGAGGTCGAGTACGAGCCCCTGCCGGCCGTCAGTGACCTGTTCAAGGCGATCGAGCCAGGTAGCCCGAAAACACACACCGGGCAGATGGACAACCTGGCGTGGGACTTCACCTACGCGCCCGAGGAGACCGTCAAGGATGCCTTCGCCCAGGCGGAGGTGGTGGTCAAAGAGCGCATCCTCCAGCAGCGCCTGGCGCCGGTGCCGATCGAGCCGCGCGGCGTTACCGCCGAATACAACGCCTTCGAGGACCAGCTCACCATCTGGATGGGGACACAGAACCCGCACTTCATCCGCCTGTTCGTGTCGGGCGCGCTGGGCATGCCGGAAACGAAGGTGCGGGTGATCTCGCACGACGTCGGCGGTGGATTCGGCAGCAAGATCAGCCCGTACCCCGAGGACTACCTGGTGTCGGCCGCGGCCAGGCTGCTGAAGCGACCGGTCCGCTGGATCGAGACGCGCACGGAGAACATCCAGACGACGACACACGGACGCGGGCAGATCTTCGACGTCGAGCTCGCGGCGAAGCGCGACGGCTCGCTGCTGGCGCTCAAGGTCACCCAGTACCTCGACGCGGGCGCCTACGTCGGCACCTTTGGCGCCTTCCAGCCGGTCGCGTGCCTGCTCTCGGGCGGTGCGTACAAGTGGCCCGGCGGGATCGCCGCGCGCACGATCGGCGTGCTCACCAATCGCGTGCCGACCGACCCCTACCGGGGGGCTGGGCGTCCGGAGGCCACGCACCTGGTCGAGCGGATGATCGACAAGCTGGCGCAGGAAATCGGCATGGACCCGGTGGCCGTGCGCCAGAAGAACTTCATCCAACCGGAGGAGTTCCCGTTCACCAACAACTTCGGCCTGGTGTACGACTCGGGCAACTACAACGGCTCGCTCGAGCGCGCGCTGGAGCTTGCCGGCTACAGCGACTTCCGCCAGCGTCAGGAGCAAGCGCGCAAGGAGGGGCGCTATCTCGGCATCGGCGTTTCCACCTGGATCGAGATCTGCGGCTTCGGCCCGAGCGCCGCGACCGCTCCGGCCACCGGAGGGCTGGCACTTATCGAATCAGCACAGGTGCGGGTGCACCCGACCGGCTCGGCCCAGGTCGTCGTCGGCACCCACGCCCACGGCCAGGGTCATGACACGACGTTTGCGCAGATCGCGGCCGACACCCTCGGACTGCCCTACGAATCGATCGAGATCCGTCACGGCGACACGGCCGAGGGAGCGGCGTTCGGGTACGGCACCTACGGCAGTCGCAGTCTGGCCATCGGAGGCATGGCGGTTCGCACCGCCGGCAAACAGATCGTGGCCAAGGCGCAGAAGATCGCGGCCAACATGCTGGAGGCATCGCCTGACGACGTCGTCTTCGACCAGGGCCGCTTCCACGTGAAGGGCAACCCCGGCAACGCGAAAACGATGGTGGAGGTCGCCTTCGCCGCCTACGGCGCGGGCCTGCCCGAGGGAACCGACCACGGTCTGGAAGCAACCTCGTATTTCGATCCACCCAACTTCGTCTGGCCATTCGGGGCGCACATCTGTGAGGTCGAGGTCGATCCGGCGACGGGCGGCGTGGACCTGCGGAACTACGTCGCTGTCGACGATTGCGGCAACGTGATCAATCCGCTCGTGGTCGAGGGTCAGCTGCACGGCGGCATTGCGCAGGGCATCGCTCAGGCGCTGTTCGAAGAGGTCGCGTACGATCCGGACAGCGGCCAGCTGATGTCGGGCACGCTCGCCGAATACCTGGTGCCGACGGCCAACGAAATTCCCACGCCGGTGCTGGACCGCACCGTCACACCGACCCCCACCAACGAGCTCGGCGTCAAAGGCATCGGCGAAGCTGGCACCATCGCGGCAAGCGCGGCAGTCATCAATGCGATCGTCGATGCGCTCAAACCGCTCGGCATCAGCCACGTCGACATGCCCGCGAGTCCAGACCGATTGTGGAAGCAGATTCGCGAGGCACAGGAGGGAGTGCGCGCATGATCCCCGCCGCCTTCGACTATCGACGCGCTTCGTCCGTCGACGAAGCCTCGCGGCTGCTTGGCCAGACCGAGGATGCCAAGGTGCTGGCCGGCGGCCACAGCCTGATCCCGCTGATGCGACTGCGACTCGCGCAGCCACGCATGCTCGTGGACATCAACGGACTGGAGGGCGAGCTCGGTTACATCCGCCGCGACAACGGCACGCTGCGCATCGGCGCCCTCACCCGCCACTACCAGATCGAGGAATCCGAAGAGGTCAAGCGCTCTCTGCCGCTGCTCGCGGAAGTCGCCGCCGAGGTCGGCGATGCGCAGGTGCGCACGATGGGTACGATCGGCGGCGTCCTGGCGCACGCCGATCCGGCGGGCGACTTCTGCACGCTGGCGCTGATGCTGGACGCCACCATCTCGACCAACAAGCGGTCGATCCAGGCCCGTGACTTCTTCCAGGGGCTGTTCACGACTCCGCTCGCGGCCGACGAGAT
>CBJLVJ010000452.1:0-3852 GCA_966426465.1 uncultured bacterium
CGTCGAGATGTTCGTCGGCGTCGGCGCCAGCCGCGTGCGCGACCTGTTCGATCAAGCCAAGCGCAACGCGCCGTGCATCGTGTTCGTCGCCGAGATCGACGCCGTCGGCCGCCAGCGTGGGGCGGGCCTGGGCGGCTCCCACGATGAGCGCGAACAGACGCTGAACCAGATCCTGGTCGAGATGGACGGTTTCGATTCGAACACGAACGTGATCGTGATCGCCGCCACCAACCGCCCGGACGTGCTCGACCCGGCGCTGCTGCGGCCAGGCCGCTTCGACCGCCAGGTCGTGCTGCCGGCCCCGGACATCAACGGTAGCAAGGCGATACTCGAGGTGCACGCCAAGGGCAAGCCGTTCGACAAGACCGTGGAGCTCGCCACACTGGCCAAGGTGACGCCTGGATTTTCTGGCGCCGACCTGGCCAATCTCATCAACGAAGGCGCCATCCTGGCCGCGCGACGCAACAAGAAGACCATCGGTATGCCCGAGCTCGAAGAGGCCATCGATCGCGTGATCGCTGGTCCCGAGCGCAAGAGCCGCGTCATGTCCGACCGCGAGAAGACGCTCACGGCCTACCACGAAGGCGGCCACGCCGTGGCCATGCGCTTCCTCGAGCACCACGACCCGGTGCACAAGGTGACGATCATCGCCCGCGGCATGATGGGTGGCTACACCCGCCCGCTGCCGCCCGAAGACCGCTACTACATGACCAAGAGCCAGTTCAAAGCGAGCATCGCGTCCGCCCTGGGCGGCCACGCGGCCGAGCACGTGGTCTTTGGTGAGATCTCCACCGGCGCCGAGAACGACATCGAGAAGGCGACCAACATCGCCCGCAAGATGGTCAAGGAATACGGCATGAGCGAACGGCTCGGCACCGTCGCGCTGGGCCACAAGGAAGAGCTGGTGTTCCTGGGTCGTGAGATCGGCGAGCAGAAGAACTACTCGGAGAAGACGGCTGAGGCTATCGACGAGGAGATCCGCCGGCTGATCGACGAGGGCTACCAGAAGGCGGTGGACATCATCCACGAGCACCGCGACGTGCTCGATCGGATCGCCGCGGCGTTGATCCAGGTCGAGACGCTGGACGGCGAAAACCTGGAGCGGGTCTTCCGCGGCGAGCCGCCACTTACGGGTGGCACGCCCGCCGAAACGCCGCAGCCGACGCCAACCGAGAGCGGCCAGCGCGAGCGACCATCGATGCAGCCGGTGCCGCGACTCTCGCCGGGGGCGGCGAGCTCCACCAGCTAGCCACATTCGCTTTAACGAAAATGGCATGACTCGCCTCAGGGCGGCGTGACCACCGGTCTCGCCTACTCTGAGGCGTTTCTGCGTCACGACACCGGGCCGCGGCACCCGGAGCGCGCGGACCGTCTGCGGGCGATGGTTGGCCGGCTGCAGGAAGGCGGTCTGTGGCGGCAGCTCGCGGTATGGGAGCCGGCGCCGTGCGAAGAATCGACGCTCGAGCTGGTCCACACGCCGGATCACGTCCGCATCATGCGCAGCTTCATAACGCGTGGCGGTGGGCACATCGATGCCGATACGGTGGTCTCGGCCGGCTCGTGGGAAGCGGCGCTGCGCGCGGCGGGTGGACTCGTCGAGGCGGTGCAGGCGGTGAGCGAAGGGCGGCTGGACAACGCCGCGTGCCTGGTCCGTCCGCCGGGCCATCATGCCACGCCCGACCAGGCGATGGGCTTCTGCATCTTCAATAACGTCGCCATTGCCGCGGCGTATCTGGTCGAGCAAAGGCGAGCGGAGCGGGTGGCCATCCTGGACTACGACGTGCATCACGGCAACGGCACCCAGGACGCGTTCTACGCGCGAAGCGACGTGCTGTATATCTCGACCCACCAGTATCCGCTGTACCCGGGCACCGGGCGGTGGACGGAAACGGGCGAGGGCGCCGGCGCTGGTTCCACGCTCAACCTGTCGCTGCCACCCGGGTCAGGCGACGAGGTGTTCGCCACGGCGCTGCAGCGCATCGTGGAACCCGCCGTACGGCGGTACCGCCCCGACTTCCTGCTCGTCTCGCTCGGCTTCGACGCGTTCTGGGCCGATCCACTCGCCTCCTTACGGCTGTCGATCGGCGGCGGGTACGCGCCGCTGCTGCGGTCGGCACGCGACCTCGCCGGAGAGCTGTGCGGCGGACGACTGGTCGTCGGGCTCGAAGGTGGCTACGTGCTGGACGCGCTGGCCTACGGAGCGGAGGCGGTGTGCCACGTGCTGCTGGGCGAGGAGGTGGCGGAGGACCCGCTCGGTCCACCTCCGGAACAGCTCTCGGTTGACGACGTCGAGCCATTGCTGGTGGCCATCGAGCGCCTCCACCGGCTCGCCTGACGCGCCCCGCCGCCGCCTGGCAACCGTATGGGCGTGCCGCGTGGGCCGGCGGGAGCGTGCATCAGTCCTGGCGTGGCAGCGATTGACAAATGTGCCAGCTCAGCCCTAGAGTGTGTGCCAGTTCCCCATCCTGGGAGGGTCTGAATGGGACTTCGAACCACAGGCGGTAGTGCTGGCGCGAGTGTTCACACTTCGCGTTTGCGCTTTGGCGCGCCACCGCCGTGGGCCCAGATCCAGGTGGGGAGCGGTCGCTGTTGATCTAGTCGACTAGCGCGACCCCGTTCTCCACCTCATCGGCCGCGGCAACCGCGAACGCGCTTGACCGCCGTGCTGTTGATTCCGATGTCTAGTCGATGAGGTTGTCGCCGTGAACGTGATCGCTCCTTTCCAGCCCGCTCAATCCGCCCTGGCGCTGCACGCTGTCTCGAAATACTTTGGTGGTGGTCGCCGAACACTGCGGCTGCCCTGGCACCGGCGGGCAGTCGAGGAACCGCGTCGCGTGCTCGCGGTCGACAACGTGTCGGTGACCGTCCGGCGAGGCGAGATCTTCGGCATCCTGGGAGCCAACGGCTCCGGCAAGTCCACCCTGGTGCGGCTGGTCTCGACGCTGCTCCTGCCGGATGGAGGCAGCCTGGAGGTTTTCGGACTGGATGTTGTCCGCGACGAGCTGCGCGTCAAACAGATGATCAACCGGGTGAGCGTCGACGCGGCGTTTTTCAAAAAGCTCAGTCCAATGGAAAACCTGGTGTACGCCGGCCGGCTGTACGGCCTGGGCGCAGACGACAGTCACCGGCGAGGACTCGAGGTCCTGGACCGCCTGGGCATCAGCAAAAAAGTGGCGCTGGCGCCCATGGAGCACATGTCGCGAGGCATGCAGCAGAAAGTGGCCATCGCCCGCGCGCTGCTGACCTCGCCGGTGCTGCTGCTGCTCGACGAACCGACGACCGGTCTGGACCCACGCTCGAAGAAGGACGTTCAGCAGATGGTGCTCCGCTTGCGCGAGGAACACGACGCCACGGTGGTGCTGACGACCCACGATATGGACGAAGCCGACCGTATGTGCGATCGCGTCGCCGTGCTGGATCGCGGGCGCATCATCGCGCTGGACACGCCGGATGACCTGAAGCGCGCCGGCGGATCGTTGGAGGATGTGTTCATGCAGCTCACACACGAAGACGCGGGGGAGGAGGAAGCGGCATGATGGTTGTCGCGGCTCGCAATCTGAATACCGCCTACGCGTTCTTCGAACGCAACTGGAATCTCACCCGCCGCTACTTCGGCTGGGAGGTGGTGTGGTTCGTCTACTCGGTCGTCAATGCGCTCACCATCCTGTTTATCGCCGCGGCGACCGAGCGCATCACCGGCCAATCGGTCGATACGCGCTTCTTTGTGCTGTATCTGCTGATTGGCACCACCATGTGGAGCTACCTGTCGGCTGTGTTCGACGTGGTGGCCGAGACGATCGCCTGGGAGCGGTGGGAGGGCACCATCGAGTACACGCTCATGGCGCCGGTGCC
>CBJLVJ010000453.1:0-3833 GCA_966426465.1 uncultured bacterium
TCGTGACGCAGTACGGGCAGGCTACCGCGACGCCGCTGGCCTGGGTGGCGATGGCTTCGTTGAGCCGATTGTGGCTGATGCGCGTGCCGCGTTTTTCCTCCATGAACGCGCGTGCTCCACCTGCGCCGCAGCAGAAACCGCGGTCGCGACAGCGCGGTAGCTCGACGAAGCCGCCCCGGACCTGGTTCAGCACCTCGCGCGGCTCGTCGTACACCTGGTTGTAGCGGCCCAGATAGCACGGGTCGTGGTACGCATAGCCATCGCGCAGCGCGGCAGCGGGCACCTTCAGCCGACCGGAGTCGATCAGCTCCTGGATCAGCTGGCTGTGGTGGACCACCTGGTACGAGCCACCCAGCTGCGGGTATTCGTTGCGCAGCGTGTTGAAGCAGTGCGGGCAGCTGGCGACGACGCGTTTGGCCTGGTACTGGTTGAGCCGCTCGATATTGGTCTGCGCCAGGATCTGATACAGGTACTCGTTGCCCGCACGCCGAGCTGGATCGCCGACGCAGCTTTCCTCCTTGCCGAGGATCGCGAACTTGACGTCGGCCGCCTTCAGGATCCTGGCCAGGGCGGTCGCCACGCGCTGGTTGCGGGCGTCGAACGAAGACATGCAGCCAACCCAGTACACGAGCTCCAGCTCGCTCGGGTCGGCGACGTCGGCCAGCTCCTGAACGCCGGCCGAGGCGGCCCAGTCGGCGCGCGTGCTGGCCGGGAAGGAATACGGGTTGGCGTTGCGCTCCAGGTTATTGAACAGCGCCACCAGCTCCTGCGGGAAACGGCTCTGCTCGAGGACCAGGTTGCGGCGCATCTCGACGATCAGCGGCACGTGCTCGATGCGCACCGGACACTGTTCCATGCACGCCCGACAGGTGGTGCAGTCCCACAGCTCGTCCTCGGACACGACGGCGCCGATCAGCTCGGCCACGCTGGGCACCTGCGCCAGGCTGGGCTCGTCAGGGGCGACCAGCTCGTGGCCGCGCACGCCAGCTTCGTCCACGCGGGGTCCGGCCGGGCCGGCGAGCAGTCCAGCCTGGCGGTCCATGTAGGCCCCAACCTCGACGATCAGCTGGCGTGGTTTGAGCGGCTTGCCTGTATTGAAGGTGGGGCAGAAGTCGAGGCAGCGGCCACAGCGCATACACGCATCGAAGTTGACCAGCTGCTTCCAGTTGAAGTCGCTCAGTTTCGCCACGCCGAAGTGCTCCTGCTCTTCGATGTTGGCGATGAGCGGCAACGCCGCGCGGGCGTCGGTAGCGCGCAGAAACACGTTGGTCGGGCCGGTGAAGATGTGCGCCAGCTTCGACACCGGGAGGTACACCAGCAGCGCGGTATTGGCCAGCATGTGCGACCACCAGGTGACCGCGTGCGCGCCGGCCAGGACCGACGGATCGACGCCGTTCAGAACCAGCGTCAGCGGGTAGGCGACCCAGTGGATCGGCGCGGCCGGGTCACGCGTGGCCGACAGCCGCAGCGCTTCGAGCAGAAAGCCGCTCAGGCCCAGAAACAGCAGGATGCCGAGCACAATGGCGTCGTCTGAGAGCGAGCGTCTGAATTTCGGAAGATGCTGCAGATAGCGCCGATACACGGCCATCAACAGGCCGATCAAAAACAACAACCCGAACAGGTTTATGACCAGCTTGTAAATAACGTAAAACGTGCCCTGGTAAAAGCTGAAGCCAAAGTAGGGCCGAGCGATGTCGGCTTCCAGCAGCACGATGATCGTGCCAACAAACAGGATGACGAAGCCCCAGAAGATGAACAGGTGCATCACGCCGGCGTAGCGATACCCGGGGCGGATCAAGCGTCGATGCAGAAACGCAACTCCCAGCGCCTGGCGCAGCCGCTCGCCGACGCGATCGATCGGGCCATACTCGCGGCCGCGCCGCCACATGAGGTAGCGCCGCGTGAAGGCGTAGCCGAGCACCAGCGCCTGGACCGCGACCAGCACGTACATCACGGCGAAGGCAATCTCGCCGACGTTCCAGCCGATCTGGCGCGTGGGCACTTACTGACCCTCCATGGGCGTGTGGCGGGCCAGGCTGTTGCCGAGCCAGCCGCCACCGACGAGGGCCAGTGTGGCGCCCGGGGCAACGGCCGGCGCGGTGTGGGTGAAGACGCCGAACGAGGTCAGCGCGATGCCGACGAGCGTCACCAGCCCAGCCAGCACGGGCTCGAGCCCCACGGAGGCCTATGGTAGCGTGGCGGCGAGGAACGGACCGACCTGGTCGATTGTCGCGCCTTGTAGCACCGGGCAACGCACCGCCGCACGGAGCGCGGGCCAATCCGGAGGGCAATCGCGCAACGCCCGGGCGGCGACGCCTGCAGACGTCGGCGGCTCGAAAACGGGCTCGGCCAGGATCAGGCCAGCTACCCGCGCGGGGTACCAGGCGGCGGCGATCAGCGCGGTGACGCAGCCCCGACGTTCGCCCAGCAGCACCGGGGTGCGAAAGCCGAACTGGCTCAAGACGCCAACCAGGTCAGTCACGTCCACCTGGTAGGGCGCCTCGCCGCGCGATGAAACGCTCAGCACGCGGTACCGCGGCGCAAGCTCCGCCGCCAGAGCGTCGACGACGGACGCCACGGCCCCAGCTGGATCTGGCACATGGATCAGCGGGCCGCGACGGCCGGGCCAGTCGCGCACCGGCAGCCGAGCGCTGTCGAGCTCGACGACCCGCTCGAGACAGACGCGCAGCCGGTCGTCGCTCGAGGAGCCAGCGGACCAGCCGGGCCGAGGGTCGCTCGAGGAGCCGGCGGACCAGGCCGGCCGATGCTCGCTCAGGAGGGGCGCGGTGGGCCGGCGATGGCGCTCACCAGGTGCTCGGGCTGGATCCAGCGGCGGGCCGTCTCGGTCACCTGCTCGCGGGTGAGCGCGCGCACGATGTCCGGGTAGCGCTCGAGGTAGTCGAGCCCGAGGTCGTACAGCTCGATCTCGCTCATCGCCGCCGCGGCGCCCTCGTTGGTCTCCAGCTGGCGGGGCAGGCTGCCCAGCAGACTGGTAACCCCATCGGCCTGCTCCTGCGCTGTGGGCCCTTCGTCCAGGAAGCGGCGCAGCTCGGCGTCGATGCTCAATAGCGCCTTGTCGAGGTTGCGCGGGTTCACGCCCGCCCGCATCAGCCAGGCGCCTCGACCGTAGCTGCCGTGCAGCTCCGAGTATGCGTAGTAGGCCAGGCCCTGCTCGTCGCGCACCTTCTCGCCAAACCGACCCATGAAGTACATGCGCCCCAGGATGTGATTGGCGAAGCTGAGCGCGTAGTAGTCGGGCGAGGTGCGATCGAGCGTCGGCAAACCGATGGCCAGGTCCGCCTGGGTCTTGCCCACCATGGCCACCTCGCGTTGCTGGCGCGGCGGCAGATCGCTCGCGGGCAGGGCCGCCTGGATCGACTCGATGCGCACGCCTGGCCAATCGCCGAGATGCCGCTCGGCCGCGGCCGCCGCGGCATCGAAATCCACGTCGCCGACCACCATCAGGGTGGTCTGGTTAGGCCCGTACCAGGCCGTTTGAAACGCGCTCAGGTCATCGCGCGTTGCCGCGGCGACCGTTTCGGCGTTGCCAACGGTCAGGCGTGAATAGGGGTGGGTCGACGGGTAGGCCAGCTCGCGCCAGGTCCGCTCGGACACGACGCGGGTGTTGTCCTCCATCTCTTTTAGTTCGGTGAGTACCTGGCCCTTGAGTCGGTCGAGCTCCTCGGCGGGGAAGGTTGGCCGTCGCAGCAGCTCCGTCAGAATCTCGAGCGCCCGTGGAAAATCGCTGCTCAGGCACTTGATGGTGACCGAAATCAAGGCGTAGCCGACGTCCACAGACAGGCCCGCGCCCATGCCATCCAGCTCTTCGGCCA
>CBJLVJ010000454.1:0-3819 GCA_966426465.1 uncultured bacterium
CCAGGATCAGTCGCGAGAACGATCCCGCGTGCAGCTCCGACCACCGCTCGTCGCCAATGGCCAGCAGCACTTTGGACGTGAGCACCTGATCGGCCTCACCGCGCGCCACGTCGGGTGCCAGCTCCTGCGCCCCGCGACCATTGGCGCCCAGCGCCGGCGCGCCGAGCAGGCCGCTTTGGCCACTTGCGCCAAGCGCGCTGGCCAGCCCCTCCAGTCGTGCGCGACCGCTGGCCACCAGCGATGGGTGGGCCAGCACCGCCGCCGGTTTGCCGGCGCGCAGTGCATCGGCCAGCGCGGCAAATTCTGCCCGCGTCATGCCGTCGGGCGGCTCGCCGGCGATGGCGCCCGAGGCGATCGTACTCGCGAGCACGTCGGCCGAGGTGAGTGGATCGCATCTCAGCCACGTCGCGGTGCTGCGCCACAGGCCGTTGCGGTCGCCCAGCACCACCAACCGGGCGCCCCCCTGCACGGCCTTGCGGATCCACAACGCCAGGATGGGCAGGTCATTCCATGCGTCAAGCCCGACCAGCACGATGCTCTTGCAACGGGCCAGATTCTCGATGTTGCCTTGAACCGGCCACGCCGCGCCGAGCATGGCGGGGGGCCATAGCGCGGTGGGCATTCGCTTCGAGATGCGCTGAAGAAGCCACAGCGCTTCGTTCGACAGGGCAGACGAGGCGAGCACGCCGCCGCCCGCGCCGAGAAGCTCGGCTGCTCGCGCCAGCGCATCAGACCAGCTGCTTTCGACGAGTGACCCGTCGCGTCGAACCAGCGGCCGCGCGGGGCGGCAGTTCTGGGGCGTCGGCACCGTTTCGAACCGACCACGATCACACAGCCAGCCGCCGTCGACGTGTGGATTCGCGCGCGACACGAGCCGCAGGACCGTTTCAGTTCGGCTGTGGACCTCGATATTGCAGCCGACAGCGCAGCCACCGCAGACCGATGGCGTTCGCACGAGGTCCCACGGGCGGGCCTTGAAGCGGTACTGGCGGCTGGTCAGGGCGCCGACCGGGCACAGCTCGATCGTGTTGCCGGCGAACAGGGATTCGTACGGCTCGCCGTCGAGCGTGGCGATCTCGCTATCGGCGCCGCGCTGGACGGCAGCCAGGGCCTCGTCGCCCGGGATCTCCTGGTGGAAGCGAACGCAGCGGTAGCACATGATGCAGCGCTCGCGGTCGAGCACGATGCGCGAGCCGAGCGGAAACGCTTTCTCTTTGTGCCGCTTTTCCTCGGTGAAGCGGGAAGCGCCCGGGCCGTAGCTGAAGGTGTTGTCCTGTAGCGGGCACTCGCCGCCCTTGTCGCAGATCGGGCAGTCCAGTGGGTGATTGGCGAGAAGCAGCTCCAGCACTCCGTTCTGGGCCGCGATCACGTCCGCCGTGTTGGTGTGGACGACCATGTCGGCACCCACCGGCGTGGTGCACGCGGTCTGCAGGCGAGGCAGCTTCTCGATCTGTACGAGGCACATGCGACAGGCGCCGACCGGCTTCAACCGCGGCTCGTAGCAGAAGATCGGGATGTCGATGCCGATCAGCTTGGCCGCCTCGACCAGGAGCATGCCTTTCGGCGCGCTCAGCTGCTGGCCGTTGATGGTCAGGTTGACGGTATCCGCGGGGGGCGTCGTCGTCACGACAGGCAGGCGCCTCCCTTGCTGGGCTTCACCATGGTTCGAATGGGCACGCGCCCTCGTCGATGTGGCGCTGGTACTCGTCGCGGTACTGCTTGACGGTGGCGACGATGGGACTGGTGGCGAAGTCGCCCAGAGCGCACAGCACCTTGCCGCTGATTTCGCCCGACAGCGACAGCAGCAGGTCCAGGTCGCCCGGGACGCCTCGCCCTTGCTCGATGCGGGAGACAATCTTGAACAACCACGACGTCCCCTCGCGGCAGGGCGTGCACTTGCCGCACGATTCGTGGCGGAAGAACTCCTCCATCACCGCGGCGGCGCGGACCATGCACGTGTCCTCGTCCAGGACGATCAGCGAGGCCGAGCCGAGCATCGAGCCGGCCGCCTGGACGGAGTCGTAATCCAGCTTCGTGTCGAGCTTATCGGCCGACAGGATGGGCGCCGAGACGCCGGCCGTCAACACGCCTTTCACGGCTTTGCCGCCGATGACCCCCTGCCCGTAGTTGTCGATGAGCTCACGGATGGTGACGGCGCCGAGCGGCAGCTCGTAGTTGCCAGGCCGATTGACTCGACCAGAGAGGCAGAAAATCTTGGGTCCCGTATTGCGCGGCGCCACGCCGATGGCGCTGTACCAGCCGCTGCCGCGATCGATGATCGCCGGCACGTTGGCGAGTGTCTCGACGTTGTTGATGACGGTAGGCCGACGGTACAGCCCCTCCACGGCCGGAAATGGCGGTCGAGAGCGAGGCATTGGCCGACGACCTTCGAGCGACTCGAGCAGCGCCGTCTCCTCGCCGCAGATGTAGGCGCCGGCCCCGCGGAAGACCAGGATCCTGACGTTCACCTGCGTGCCCAGGCAGCCGTTACCCAGGATATTGGCGGCCTCGGCCTCGGCGATGGCGGCTTCGAGACGGTCGGCCGCTTCCACGTACTCGCCGCGAATGTAGATGAAGGCCGTGTCCGAGCCGATGGCGTAGCAGCACAGGGCCACGCCTTCCAGGACGCGGTGGGGTTCGACCTCCATCAGCTCGCGGTCCTTGAAGGTGCCCGGCTCTGATTCGTCGGCGTTGACCGCCACGTACTTGGCGCCGGGCGCCTTGGGAATGAAGCTCCACTTGGTGCCGGTTGGAAAGCCGGCGCCGCCGCGGCCGCGTAGACCGGCTGCCTTGACCTCCTCGACGACCTGTTCGGGGGTCATGGAGGTCAGCGCTTTGCGCCAGCCGGCGTAGCCGTCTTCAGCCTGGTACTCCTCGAGACTGACCGGTGTGGTGCGGCCGGGGTGGGTGAGCAGCACTGGCGCGTAGTCCACGGCGACGCTCACGCGCTGGCCAGCTCATGTATCAGCGCCTGCCGGCGCTCTCGGTCGAGGTTCTCTCGATACTGGTCGCCGACACGAGCCATCGGCGCGCGGTGACACGCGCCAAAGCACTCGCTGGTGCGCTCGACCTCGATCGCGCCGTTTTCGATGGCGACGTGCAGGCCTGTATGCAGCTCGCGGATCAGGTCTTCCGCACCGCGCAGGGCGCACGGCAGCTGGGCGCAGACGACGACGCGCGTGGCCGGCCCGGGCTCGGTGTGCAGCATGGTGTAGAACTCGGCGATCTCGAGCGCCGCCGAGTGCGGCACACCCACCAGGTCGGCCGTCTCGGCGATGGCTTCGCGCGACAGGTAGCCTGCGTCGGCCTGGGCCAGCTTGAGCGATGGCAGCAGCGCCGTGCGTCGTTCGGGATAGGTGGCAACGAGCTTGTGGATGGACGCGCGCGTCTGGTCGGACAGGATCACCGATCGACCTCACCCATGATCGGGTCCATGCTGGCGATGCACGCCACCACGTCGGCCACTGCGCCGCCTTCGACGATGCGCGGCAAGGCTTGCAGGTTGGCGAAGGAAGGGCCACGTTCGTGGACGCGGATGGGACGGCCCGAGCCGTCGCTGACCACGTAGAAGCCGATCTCGCCGCGCGGCGATTCGAGGCCGACGTAGGCTTCGCCGGCTGGCGGCCGGATGCCCTCGGTCCACAGCTTGAAGTGGTGGATCACGGCCTCCATGCTCTTGGCCAGCTCTTGTTTGGGCGGCGGCATCACCTTGCGATCGCTGGTCTGGACCGGGCCATCGGGCAGCCGGTCAAGCGCCTGGCGGCAGATCTTGACGCTCTCGCGCATTTCGGCCACGCGCACCAGGTAGCGGTCGTAGCA
>CBJLVJ010000455.1:0-3816 GCA_966426465.1 uncultured bacterium
CGAAGGCTGCTGACAAGCCGGCATCGAAGCCAGCATCGAAGCCCGCATCCGAGCCTGACAAGCAGCGCTCTGCGCAGCCCGCGCCCACGTCGACAAGCGCGAAGGAGCCACCAGCATCGGACGCGGCTCACCCATGACGCCGCGCCCGATGACCGGCTTCTACATCACCACTTCGGCATGTGCGGCAGCCAATCAGGCTGCCGCATGCGCATGGCACTGACGTCGTCGCGGGCCATCGCCGCGGAGCCGCGGTTCAGGTAGGCCGCGTGCGCGGCTTCGAGCTTGTCCTCGTCGACGGTCACTCCCAGACCTGGTGAATCCCACAGGTCGACCTTGCCATCGCGGAACTTGAACAGTTGCGTCTCACGCACGACGTCCGAGTCGGCGTTCCATGGGTAGTGGGTGTCGCTCGCGTACAGCAGATTCGGGATCGCCGCGCCGGCGTGGATCATCGCCGCGAAGCTCACGCCGAGGTGGCTGTTCGAGTGCTGTGATACGCCCCAACCGAGGGTCTTGCAGATCACGCCCAGGTGTCGAAAGGCCGTCAATCCGCCCCAGCCATGGTGGTCGCCGAGGACGACCTGCACCGCGCGCTGGCGGAAGGCGAGCGGGATATGTTCGAACGCCGTGACACACATGTTGGTGCTCAGCGGCAACGGCGTATGCTGCGCCACCTGCGACATGCCTTCGATGCCTTCCGTCGGGTCCTCCAGGTATTCGAGCCACGTGTCACGCAGTTGCTCGGCCACGCGGATCGACGTCTCCACTGACCAGGCAGCGTTCGGGTCCAGGCGGAGCCCGGCGCTCGGTCCAAACCGGTCGCGCAGCAGTTTGACCGTGTGGACCTCGCGCTCCGGCTCGAGCACGCCACCCTTCAGCTTGAAGACAGTCATGCCGTAGCGCTCGTGGAAGCGCTCCGCCTGGCAGACGAGCTCCTCGGGCGTGAGCGCCTGGCCCCAGTCGTCGTCGCCGGCATCCTTGAAGAACAGGTAGGCCGAGAACGGCACGCGTCGCCGCGCTGCGCCGCCGAGCAGGTCGTACACCGGCCGACCCGTGGCCTTGCCGATCAGGTCAAGGCAGGCCACCTCGATGGTCGAGAAGACGTTCGGACGCCCGACCAGCACGCGCAGCGACTCGAGCTGGTACGGGTCGGCGCCAACCACGTGCCTGGCGGCAGCTTGCAGCTGCTGCACGTAGAGACCACCGCCCGGGCCTTCGCCAACGCCCTCCAGACCGTTGTCGGCGCGCACGCGCACGATGACGCGCAAGAACCAGGGCTCGTGTACGCCATGATGATTGAGCAGTGGCGGGTCCGGGCAGGCCACGGGGGTGACCACCATGTCGGTTATGCGCATAGGCTGAAGGCTACCGCGAGGGCACTGCACGCCGACCCACCGGTACTATCCAGGTGAACGCGTGGATCGCATCTTCATCGCCATTGGCGCGCTCAGCGGCTGCCTGGCCGTCGCAGCGGGCGCATTCGGAGCGCACGCGCTTCGGGCGCGCCTCGCGGCCGACATGCTGGATGTTTTTCAGACCGGCGTGACGTACCAGATGTACCACGCCCTGGCGCTGGTCGGCGTTGGCATGCTGCTGGCCCGCTTCTCCAGCGACGGCTCGAGCTGGCTAAGCGTCTCAGGCTGGATGTTCGTGGCTGGCTCGATCCTGTTCTCGGGCAGCCTGTATGCGCTGGCGCTCAGTGGCACAACCTGGCTCGGTGCGATCACCCCGCTGGGTGGCCTCGCATTCCTGATCGGCTGGCTGGCGCTCGCTATCGGCGTCTTACGCTAGGTCGTTAGCTGTCACCTGACAGCTGACAGCTAATAAGGAGGTCGCTCGATGTTCGGGTGTGGCGAAAGCATTGGTCGCGGCTCGTTCGTGTTCCGCGACGAGGTTGCTCAGGCTGTCTATCCCCGCCAGGCGGACCGCCTCCGCCACCACGATGGCATCGACCAGGACACGCTCGAGGCCGCCCTGGACGGGCGCGGCCGGGCGCGCCGCGCGCTGCTGGCCGCCGGCGGCGTGCTCGGCTTGCTGGCAGCGGTGGGACCAGCGTTCGCCACCTTCGCCGAACCAGGCGACGCCGAGCCGCGGGCGCAACTGCCTACGAGCTCGGGCGCGGCTCAGACCGGGAGGATCCATACCGTTCCGTCGACTTCGGATACCGTCCGACTTGGCGTGTTCGACGCCACACTGCCGAACATTGTCGACGTCGACTCGGGTGACGTGGTCGTCTACCCCGACACGTGGACGCACTTCCTGAACCGCGTCCAGCCCGGCGTGCCCATCGAGGAGCTGGCCCAGATGCGCCGGTCGAACCCCGGCAAAGGCCCGCACTCGATCGTTGGCCCGGTCGGCGTGCGCGACGCCGAGCCGGGCGACATGATCGCCATCCATTACCAGCGGTTGCTGCCACTGGAGTGGGGCGTCAATTTCAATAATCCGGGCGACCTCGGCACCGGCGCCCTACCCGACGAGTTTCCAGACGGGCAGGTGCGCTACTTCGATTTCGACCTTGGCTCCATGACCACGTCGTTCTTGCCCGGCATCAGCCTGCCCCTCGCGCCATTCCAGGGCACGTTCGGACTCGCCCCCGCGCAGGGCGGTATCGTCAGCTCCGTCCCGCCCGGCCAGCACGCGGGCAACGTGGACCTGCGCGATCTCACCGAAGGCTCCATCCTGTACGTGCCGGTCTGGCAACCCGGCGCCAAGCTGTACACCGGCGATTCGCACGCGCTCCAGGGCGATGGCGAGGTCAACCTGACCGCGCTCGAGACCGCCATGCGCGAGGTTCGCATCCAGGTGATCCTGCACAAGCAGGCCGGCTGGGAGTGGCCCTTCGCCGAGACGGACACCCACTGGTACGCACTGGGCATGCACCAGGACTTGACCGAGGCGTTCAAGATCGCTCTCCGCAACACGCTCGACTTCCTGGAGCGCAAAGCCGGCTTGACGCGCCTCGACGCCTACGCGCTAGCCAGCATCGCCGTCAGTTTCCGGGTGACTCAGGTCGTCGATGCCAACAAGGGCGTCCACGGCATGATCCCCAAGAGCCTGTTCTCCGACGACCGGCTCCAGGGCATCTCGATCGTCTGAGCGCCGGGCTCGCACGCAACCATCCGCGTCGCGGCCGCGTCATAGTGGCATGGAACTTCACAACCGCTTGTACCGCTCGCGCAGCGAGCGGATGGTCGCGGGCGTT
This sequence comes from uncultured bacterium, assembly GCA_966426465.1. Taxonomy (GTDB): domain Bacteria; phylum Chloroflexota; class UBA6077; order UBA6077; family CF-72; genus CF-72. The sequence goes on from CBJLVJ010000455.1 coordinate 3,203, forward strand.
GCCGGCGGCATCGCCGACTATGCCGACGTCGATCCGACCATCGTTCGGCTGATCTGGGTCGCCGCGCTGCTGACCACCGGCCCGCTGGCGCTGCTGCTCTACCTGCTGTGCGCGATCGTCATTCCGCGCGAGCCAACCTCAACCCTCGTCTGAGACCCGGTGGGGCTACAGTGCTTGCCTGCTCTTGCCAGGCGGCGCCCCGACCACCCTTCGAGAGGCCGTACCCCGTAATCGCTCGCGGCGCAGCCCGCCTGGAGCAGCCTCGCAGCACATCCTACGCGTAGCCCAACCAGGGGGGGGCTCCTCCTGGGAATTAAGAATACGCGTTAGCCCTTGACCGCGCCGCCCGACCACGTTCGAGAGCCCATACTCCAGAGGGTGCCCTCCGGGGAATAAGGATGGGCCTTAGCGCGTGAGCGCGGCGCCCGACTACGTTCGAGAGCCCATACTCCAGAGGGTGCCCTCCGGGGAACAAGGATGGGCCTTAGCGCGTGAGCGCGGCGCCCGACCACGTTCGAGAGCCCGTGCTCCAGGGGGGGTCCCCTCCGGGGAATAAGTGTTAGCCCTTGACCGCGCCGGCCGCCAGGCCGGCGACGATGTAGCGCTGGGCGGTG
>CBJLVJ010000456.1:0-3814 GCA_966426465.1 uncultured bacterium
CACCCCGCCCAGCCAGGCCGCAGCGCATGATCAGGAGAAGCTGCCGCCCGGCCGAATTCCCGTCTGTGCGCCGCTGGTGGGCGTGTTCTATCGCGCCGAGTCGCCCGGCGCGCGACCGTTGGTCGAAATCGGTGACACGGTCGAACCCGGCCAGGTGGTCGGCATCATCGAGGCGATGAAAGTGATGAACCAGGTCACCGCCGAGCAGGGCGGGACGGTCGCCGAAATCCTCGTCGAAAATGGAACGACGGTGCACTACCAGCAGCCACTGCTGAGCATCGATGTCTCTCCGAGAAAAGGGTAGCGCCCGCGTGTTCAAGAAGATTCTGATCTGTAACCGCGGTGAGATCGCCTTGCGCATCATTCGCACCTGTCGCGATATGGGCATTGGCACCGTGGTCGTCCACTCGACAGCCGACGCCGATTCACGCCCGGTTGAGCTGGCGGATCAAGCGGTGCCAATCGGCCCGCCACCGAGCAACCGCAGTTACCTGCATATTCCCTCGATCATTCACGCCGCGCAATTGACCGGAGCCGAGGCGATCCACCCAGGATACGGTTTTCTGTCGGAAGACTCCTATTTCGCGGAGATCTGCGCGGACCACGGCCTCTCGTTCATCGGGCCTCCGGTCCGCGTGATGGAATCGATGAGTGACAAGTCGACCGCGCGACAGCTCATGGCCAATGCCGGCCTACCCGTGCCGCCTGGTACTGACCAGCCATTAGCGAGCTACGACGAAGCCGTCGAACACGCCGAAGACGTGGGGTATCCGATCATCCTCAAAGCCGCGGCCGGGGGCGGCGGACGCGGTATTCAGATTGTGACGCAGCGTGGTGCGCTGGCCGAGGCACTGGCGACCGTGCGCCATACCGCTCAGTCGGTCTTCAGAGATGACCGTGTGTACCTCGAGAAATACATTCCTCTGGCGCGGCACATAGAGATCCAGGTGCTCGGGGATCAGTACGGAAACATCGTCTATCTTGGCGAGCGAGACTGCTCTATCCAGCGGCGGCGGCAAAAGCTGATCGAGGAATCACCATCGACGTATATCGATGCGGACCTGCGTCGAAGGATGGGTGAAGCGGCCGTCGCGGGCGCGCGGGCCATTGGCTACCAGAGCGCTGGCACTATGGAGTTCCTGGTCGATCCCGATCGGAACTTCTACTTCATCGAGATGAATACGCGCATCCAGGTCGAGCATCCCGTCACCGAGCTGCTCACCGGCGTTGACCTGGTGGAGCAGATGATCCGTGTCGCGGCGGGTGAGCCATTGAGCGTACGCCAGGACCAGATCCAGACGGGTGGGCATGCGATCGAATGCCGCGTCAACGCCGAGGATCCAGCCAACAACTGGCAGCCATCGACCGGGCGCATGACCCGATTCATTCCACCCGCTGGACCGCGTGTCAGGGTGGACACGCATGCGCATGAAGGCTATGTCGTCCCGCCCTACTATGATTCGCTGCTCGCGAAGGTCATCGTGCACGGGCAGCATCGCGACCACGCATTGGACCTGATGCAGCGAGCGCTGGCTGAGTTTGCTTGCGAGGGCGTCAAGACGACCGTGCCGTTCCACCGCCAGATACTGCGCCATCCGGTGTTTCGCCGGGGCGAGCACCACCTGGATTTTCTCGAACGCTATTTGCGGCCTGACGGGAACCTGGCTGAGATGTAGCGCCGGCGGGCAGGAGCGCGCGAGAAGTGAGCTTCCTGACAGCCAGGTTGTAAGCCGCCCGATAGCTCCTCCACGTGACACGACCTAGCGTAGGGGCATGACTTCAGGGATCGCCCCCTCGCACCCGCAACCGACTGCAGCACTCTTCCCTGGCCAGGGCGCCTACGACGGCGCACTCATCGCCCAAGCAGCATCTCGTCATCCACTGTTCCGCGACACCTTGCGCCAGGTCGACGAGATCGCAAACGAACACCTCGGCATCACGCTGACGTCAACAGTCTTCGGCGATAACCCACCAGGTGTGAAGCAGCTGCTGGCCACCTCGCCTGACCTGTTGCAGCTTGGCATCTACGCCGCTGCTGTCGGCGCGTACAGGGTACTGGCGGCGGCCGGCTTCAGTCCGTCCATCCTCGTCGGCCACAGCTTTGGCGAGATCGCGGCATTGGTCTGTGGCGGAGCGTTCTCCGTGGCCGAGGGCGCCGAGATCGTCTGCCACCGGATCGCTGCGCTCCGCACATTGGCCATCGACGGCGCCTACATGGCCGCCATTGGCGCCGACAGCGCCCGCGTCGGTCGCATGCTCGATCTCCTCGGTTCCAGCCGAGTCGCCATCGCGGTGGAGAACCACGACCAGCAGGTCGTCGTATCCGGGGCAGCCGCTGACATGGACGCGCTCAGCAAGCTGTGCACCATCGTGAGCGTCTCGTTTATCCGGCTGGACTCGCCGTACCCATTCCATAGCCCTCTGCTGGAGCCCGCCGTACAGGAGTTCGCGACGCGTACTCGCCACCTGCGGCAGGCGCCGCTGACGGTGGAAGTGTATTCACCCATCCTGGGCCGGGCCTACGACGCGCGCGATACGTTGACTGAGCGCCTGGCGGAGCATTTCGTGCACCCCGTCCGGTTCGCCGCTGCGCTCCGCCGACTGCGCGAGGAAGGCATCAGTCGCTACGTCGAGTGCGGTGCGCTCGACACACTGACCAGGATCGTCAAGCGCGTGCTCGGCTCAGCCGCCGACATAGCGACGATCGCGTGTCTGCCGCCGGCTGCCGGCGCCTCGGCGCTCGACGATGCTGTTCGCAGCGTGTGCGGGGAGCGCGCCCCGGTCGGTGTGACGGGTGTACGTGAAGACCTCGTCGACCTGTTCTGGGTACGACACGGGGAGCGCGTGCGGGCATTCGTGCGCGACGAGCTGCGCGATTTCACCGCCCAGATGGAGCCGCCGCACGCCGCTGCCACTGGCCCGGTTGTACGCGAGCCCGAGGCCGAGCTACTCGCGCCTGGTCGACCGGTGGACTCCAGTAGTCGCGAGGCGCTCTTCGCCGCCCTCAAAGACCTGTACGCGAGCGCACTCGAGTACCCGAGCGATGTGTTCACTGAAGACGTCGAGCTGGAGGCAGAACTCGGCGTAGATTCGGTCAAGCAGACGGAGCTCTTGGCCCGCGTGGCCGAGCAGTACCAGTTACCACCGCGCCCGGAGGATTTCCGGCTGTCGGACTACCGCACGATGGGACAGGTCACCGAATTCGTACACGCCATGCTTGCCCAACGGAGTGGTTCGTGACCGACCTGACCGGCAAGATCGCGCTGGTCACCGGGGGTGCGAGAAACGTCGGCAAGGCGATTGCGCGCGAGCTTGCGGAGCAGGGCGCTCTGGTCATCGTCAACTTCTTTCACGCGCTCGACGCGGCCAAAGAGACCAGAGCAGAGTTCGAGCGGCTGGGCCTGAAGGTTGAGCTCATGCGGGCATCCGTGGCCCAGCCAGCGCAGCTCGAGCGGATGTTTGCTGACATCGAGGCGCGCTTCGGTGGTCTGGACATCCTGGTCAACAACGCCGCCTCAGGTGCCCTGCTGCCGATCGACCGCCTGACCGACGAGCACTTCGATCGAGCATGGAACACCAACTTCAAAGGCAGTTTCTGGTGCTCGCGTCTGGCCGCGCCGTTGATGGCGCGGCGCGGCGGCGGCTCGATCGTCAATGTGTCGGCCCTCGGCAGCTCACAGCTGGTCATGGCCAACTACCTGGCATGCGGCCCAGCCAAAGCGGCGGTCGAGGCGCTCACCCGCTACCTGGCTGTCGAGTATGCAGCGCTCAACGTCCGCGTCAATACGGCCTCAGCCGCCATGCTGGTCAGCGA
>CBJLVJ010000457.1:0-3792 GCA_966426465.1 uncultured bacterium
GCCGTTCTTCGACCTGATGTCGCTGGTGGAACCGCGGCCCACGATGCGCATTGCCGACCTCGGGTGTGGCACTGGCGAGATGACCCTCGAGCTGCACAAAGCGTTCGAAGCCGTGGAGACCATTGGCGTCGATAGCTCGGAGTCCATGCTCGCCGAGGCGGCGCAGCGCTCGGGCGCCGGCCTCTCGTTCGTGCGTGCCGACCTGCGCGAGTTCGCCGCCCGACCTGACAACCAACACGCCTTCGACCTGGTGCTGTCCAACGCGGCGCTGCAGTGGGTTCCCGAACAGGCGCAGGTCATCGGACAGCTCGGCTCCATGCTCAAGACCGACGGCCAGCTGGCTGTCCAGGTGCCATCGAATCAAGACCACCCATCCCATGCGACCATTTACGAGCTGGCCCAGGAGAGTCCGTTTCGTGAGGCGCTGAGCGGGCACACTGGCCGTTTCAGCAATCTCAGCCTGGAGGGCTACGCGCTGTTGCTCGACCGTCTGGGCTACGTGCGCCAGCACGTGCGCATGCAGGTCTACCTGCACCATCTCGCGGCTCGCGATGACGTGGTCGAGTGGGTCCGCGGATCATTCTTGACGGATTATCAGCGACGCATGTCGCCCGAGTTGTTCGCCCGCTTCCTGGAGCGCTACCGGTCAGTGTTGCTCGAGCGGTTGGATGACACGCGACCGTTCGTGTACCCGTTCAAACGGATCCTCGCCTGGGGCAGCCGCTCGGCGCAAACATAGGCCAGTCGTTTGCCTGGACTGTGGGGCGCGGCGTGTCCGTCTAAAGACCGATCGCCGCTCAGACCGACGCACGATGCCATGGTTGCCGTTAGCCGCCCAGACTGATGAACGGAGATACGCAGAACCATGGAGCACGTAATCCGTCATGTGGACCGGGTTGAGGCGGACGTGGAATGCCTCATGTGCGGTCGACTTATCGGCCAGTTGTTCGGCCTGTCGTGGCGCGAAGCGAGTGGTGGGCGCGTAGCCCGATCGGTTTCGAACCTGACAACCGTTCGTGAGGTCACGCCTGGTGCACCGTTGCGTCGCGTTCGACCGTTCGAGCGGTTCAGGTGTAGGCAGTGCGGCGGCTTCGGAATGATCGGCGAGGTGTTGGTCAATGTGGTCGCCGATCGGAGCGCGGACGGCATGTGTCCAGTTCATGGCGAACGCAAATCGGGGCCTGGTCGACCGCCGAAAGGCTGCCGCTGTAAGCCCGAGCGAGCTGCCGCCTGAGCTAGCCGGTGCGACTACCGAAAAACAGGGTGTGAAAGACACAGAATGTCATTCGTCATGTGCGCGGCGCCTGATCTACCGACGTGCCGGCTGCGGAGGTTCCGGTAGCCACCTCCAGCTATCCAACGCAATTGTTCACACCGACTCCTGGCGTTCACGCGAGCGGTTGCGGCCGATTTCTGCAGCGACTACTATCGTAAGGACGTCATAACCACTCGCCGCCCCTGCAGCACCAGCACCCACAGCCAGCTCGAGCGCCAGGGCCGACTCGTGGCAGTGACCCGTGCCCGGCGATCAGACCGGCAGAGGAGCGCGCATGAATCCAACGACAGCCTCTGAGCAAGACCCGATCGCGCCTGCCTCACCCCGCGCAGACAGCGCGCTGGCGCAGGCGCCGCTCGCCTCAGGATCGCGGCAGACGCTCACTGTTACGGACAATCGCACCGGGCGCAGCTACGAGATTCCCATCAAGGACGGCGCGATTCCAGCCACGGCGCTTCGCCAGGTCAAGACCGCGGCCGATGACTACGGCCTGTTGTCGTACGACCCATCCTTCGCGAACACCGCCGCGTGCCGCAGCGCAATCACGTTCATCGATGGCGATCGAGGCGTCCTGCTGTATCGCGGCTATCCGGTCGAGGAGCTGGCGGAGCACTCCACGTATCTCGAGACGGCGTACTTGCTGGTCAATGGTGAGCTGCCAACGGCGCACCAGCTCGATCAGTGGCGTGCCGACATCATGCATCGCATGTGGCTGCACGAAAGTCTCAAAGAGGTTATCGACGGTTTCCACTACGACGCCCATCCGATGGGCATTCTCCAGGCCACGGTGGCAGCGCTCAGCACGTTCTATCCAGACGCCAAGCACTGGGATGACCCCGAGCAGCGGCGCCTGTCGACCATCCGACTCATGGCCAAAATGCCGACCATCGCCGCGTTTGCCTACCGCCACTCGCGGGGTCTGCCGTACGTTTACCCCGACCTGGAGCAGTCCTTTACCGGCAACTTCCTGACCATGCTGTTCCGTCTGGGCGAGCCACAGTACCGGCCCAACCCGGTGCTGGAGCGCGCGCTCGAGGTGCTGTTCATCCTGCACGCCGATCACGAGCAGAATGCCAGCACCAGCGCCGTGCGCGGCGTGGGCTCCACGCATACCGACCCGTACACGGCGATCGCCGCGGGCATCGGCGCACTGGCTGGACCGCTGCACGGCGGGGCCAACGAGGCGGTCATCCGGATGCTGCGCGAGATCGGTTCGAAAGACCAGGTGCCAGCATTCATCAAGCAGGTCCAGGCCGGCGAGCGGCTGCTGATGGGCTTCGGCCACCGCGTGTACAAGAGCTACGACCCGCGGGCGCGCATCGTCCAGCGCACCGCCGACGCCGTCTTCCACATGGTGGGGCGCAACCCGCTGCTCGACGTGGCGCTCGAGCTCGAGCGGATCGCGTTGCAGGATGATTATTTCATCTCGCGCAAGCTGTATCCGAACGTGGACTTCTACTCGGGCCTGATCTACGACGCGCTCAAGATGCCCACCAATATGTACACGTCGCTGTTCGCTATCCCGCGCACCGCGGGCTGGGTCGCCCAGTGGCTGGAAGGCACCTCCGACGAGGAGCAGAAGATCGGGCGGCCGCGCCAGATCTATACCGGCAGCCCGCGGCGGGACTTCGTGCCCCTTCAGGACCGCACCTCGTAGCGCACCACGCGTGTGCCAGCCACACACGCCCCGGGCCTCCCATGAGCTTTTGGTGCTGCCTATGCCATTGGTATAGTGCGCCGCCGCGCTCAGGCGGCGTAGCAGCACTGCGGCGGGGGTTCGAGCAGCACACGTGGGAGAACTGGCAGCAGCCGAAGTGCGCGCCCGCCGGGAGGCGTTGGGACTGACCCAGGCCGCGCTGGCCGCGGCGCTCGGAGTAACCGCCAACGCGGTGGCGCGCTGGGAGCGTGGCGAGCGGACCATCCGGCAGGCCGAGCTGGTTCGCCGGGCGCTCGATGATCTCGAGCGTGCCTCGGTGCAGCGCCGGGATGCCGGGCAGGTGCCAGCGACGAGTCTGCCCTTACAGGCGGGAGACTGATCGATCGCCAGCAGGAGCTCCAGGCCATCCGCCACCTCCTGCTGGGTGAGGCGGTGCGGCTCCTGACGCTGGTCGGTCCGGGCGGCACGGGCAAGACGCGGCTCGCGGTCGAGGCGGCCGACCGCCTGCGCACGCGGCTGCCGCACGGTGTCGTCTTCGTCGACCTGTCGCCGCTGACCGACCCGACCCGCGTAGCGCGCTCGATTGCCGAAGCGCTCGGGGCTCGCGAGGTCGAAGGCATGTCGCTGCCCGAGACTCTCCGCGGCGCGCTGAGCGGGCGAGAGGTCCTCCTGGTCCTCGACAACTGCGAGCACGTCCTGGCCGGCCTGGCCGTGGTGTCCGATCTGCTGGGCGCCTGCCCGGCCGCGCGCGTGCTGGCCACCAGCCGGGAGCCGCTACGGCTGCGCTGGGAACGTACGTTCGCGGTGCCGCCGCTGGCGTACCCTGACCTGCAAGCCGTGCCGGACCTCGCCACGCTCG
>CBJLVJ010000458.1:0-3791 GCA_966426465.1 uncultured bacterium
GCAGGGCTGGTCCTGTCCGAGACGTTCACGCTCACGGTCTAGGCACCCGTGCGATTCGTCGGACCTGACGTCGAGCTGGAGTACGACGTCCTCGGTGAAGGGCCCGACCTGGTGTGGGCCCACGGCCTCACCGAGAGCCTCGCGTCGTCACGCGCGTTGTGCGAGCGGCTGGCCGGGGAGCATCGGGTGCTGGTGTTCTCCTCGCGCGGTCACGGTGGCTCCTCGCCGGTGCTGGAGCGTGCTCGCTACGCCTACGACCTGATGGCCGACGACCTCGCACGGCTCATGGACCACGCCGGCTTCGACCGCCCGCTGCTGGCGGGTGGGTCGCACGGCGCCAACACACTTCTGCGCCACGAGGTGCGTCATCCCGGACGGGCGCGTGGCCTCGTCCTCGTCGCCCCCGGCGCGAACGCGTTGCGCCGCCCCCGCCGGTGGGCGTGGACGCTGATGCGCGCACATACGACGTACGCCGCGTTGCGTGGTGAGCACGCCGTCATCAAGGCGATCACCGGTCATGACCCGCGCGACCCCGGTCACGACCCGCAGGTCGTCGCGGCAGCCCGCACACATGACATGGACTCGTTGCTCGCGGCGATGCGCTACGTGCCGAACCAGCAGGTCGTGCCGCCCACGGGGTGCCAGCGCGGCCACGACGAGCATGAGCAGCTGGGCGGTCTGGTAGCGGAGGTACTTCACCACGTACTCGTCGTTCGAATGGATCAGGTTGCCGAGCGTCGCCAGGACGAGGAATGCCAGCGCGGGCAGCAGCACGCGGTACAACGGCTCGCCCCAGCGGAGCTCACGCCGCACGAGCGCCGGCAGAAGCAGAAGCGTGACGCCGACCACTGCCGCCAGTCGCCCGCTCACCCCGAGTCCGGGGACAAAGTAGTCGTCCGCCGCGAATTCCACGAGGAGGGGTGGCGCCAGTAGCCAGGCCGGGCCATTCAGCACCAGCAGCGTCGAGCTCGCGGCCAGCGCCAGCACCCAGACTGTCCGCGCCGGGTAGACACCCTCCGGAGCCGGACCTAGCAGCAAGACGATCACTGTCAACAGCGCGAGTGGTACCAGCAGGAGTCGAAGCCGGACACTACCGCCCGGAAGCGCAATCGCGGTCGACATGCCTGGATCAGCCGACGTTCGCCTCGGCAGGGCGAACCGTGGCCAGACGCTGCGCCCGCTTACTCGCGCGTCGCGACCGCCACGCCAGCACCTGCTGTCGCAACAGCTCGAGCAGGAGCGTCAGTACGGCGCCGGCAGCCAGACCACCGCCGGCGCCGTAGGCCAGCACCTTGCGTGTACTTTCGGCGGGCAGCGCAGGAGAGGCGGAGCCATACGGAACCAGCACCGAGCTGGCGGCCTGACCATTGACTTCGAGCTGCACGAATTGCTGCGTTTGCGCTTGCAGTTGTTGGGAATACGCGCCTGCGAAAGCGGCCGAAATGACGGGATCGGTTTTTTCCGGCAGTTGCTCCAGCTGAGCCTGAACGGCATCGAGCTGGCTGGTCAGGTCGTCGAGCCGCTGCTTGATCGTTTGCTGCTGATTGCTGGTGATGTCCAGCCACTGGCCGCGAACCGCCTGGACCGTCTCGCGTCGCTCGGGGGTGAGATCGAGTCGATCCAGCTCGACCTCGTGCTGGAGCTCGGTAATGTACTGGAGCTGCAGCTGCGCAAACTGATTCCGCTCGTCGGCGATCGCCTTGACCAGGTCCTGCTGGTGCTGGTACAGCTGAGCGGCAGTCAACTGGCGACGCGTGAGCTCGATGCGGTCCTGGAGCTGTTTTCGGCGCGCATCGAGATCATCACGAGCGCGCGCGTTGACGTCTTGAACGAACACCTGCGCGATGGTGTCGGCCAGCAGCTGCGCCGTGGCGCCGTCCGTGTCGGTCACCGAGATGCTGATCACGTTGCCGTCGCGCGGCGCGTGGATATCAATCTGTTTGTTCTGATCCATCAACAGCAGGTCGCGCGCACTGAGGTCGACTTTGCCGCGCAGCGCATCGCTTACCAGGCCGTACAGATGCGGAGTCGAGGCCTGGATCGCGAACGATTCCGCGGCGCTGCGAGCCTGGAGGGCTGAGCCCTGGGTATTCGTCGCCGGATCGCCCTGGCTCGGGACAAGGATCACTGCGGTGCTCCGCAGCGGCATCGGCCCGTACTTTGCAAACTCGTACGCTGCGCCGGCTCCAGCCAGTACGCACAGCGCGAGCAGCCATGACCAGCGGAGCAGAAATGCGAGCGTGGGACTCCGGCCCTTGTTGGCGTGGCTACTCACTTTTGGCCGCAACGGCCGCGGGCTGGTTCGTTCGGTCAGCGAGCGTGTGGCGCTTTCAACCATCTAGTTCCGTCTCCCACGAGAAAAGACATGGCGCCTCTTGCCGGAAGCCGCGCGCAGCGCTGCCGTCAGGCTGTCGGCAATGTGCTGGAGCTGCTCGTCGCTGAGCTCGGCGTACATGGGCAACGACAGAATCTGATCGGCGAAGGCCTCCGTGACTCGCAAGTCGCCCGCGACGCGTCCCAGGCCGAGAGCCGCCGGCTGTTTGTGGATGGGAGTCGGATAGTGAACGCCGGTGGCGATGCCGCGGTCAGCTAGCAGCTGGCGCACCCGCTCGCGTTCGGCGAGCCGCACCACGTAGAGATGGAACACGTGCTGCGCGGCGGGGCGAGTGATCGGGAGGTCTATGTCAGCGGACGCGAGCAGCTCGTCGTACCGCGCCGCAAGGGCACGGCGACGGGCATTCCACTCGTCCAGGTGGCGTAGCTTGACGCGCAACACCGCCGCCTGCAGCTCGTCCATGCGGGCGTTCACACCCATTTCATCGTGCTCGTACTTGCGGGTTGATCCGTGGTCGCGAAGTCGACGCACGCACTCGGCGATCGGCAGCGAGCTGGTCGTGACCGCGCCCGACTCGCCGTACGCGCCGAGGTTCTTGGACACGTAAAAGCTGAAGGCGGCCGCGTCACCGATGCTGCCGGCGCGTCGGCCCTGAAACTCGGCCCCGTGCGCTTGACACGCGTCTTCGACCACGGTCAGCCCGTAGCGACGGGCGATAGCCATCACCGCCTCCATGTCGGCCATCTGGCCGTACAGGTGGACCGGGACGATGGCCCGGCTTCGTGGACCGATCGCCCCGCGGAGACGGGCGGGGTCGAGCGTATACGTGTCCGGATCGATGTCGACGAAGACTGGCGTCGCACCGAGCAAAACAATGGCCTCGACGGTGGCCACGAACGTGTTCGCAACCGTGATTACCTCGTCGCCGGGCCCGACGCCGCACGCGCGCAGCGCGAGATACAGGGCGTCGGTACCCGATGAGACACCCACGGTGTGTTCGACTCCGCAATGAATGGCGAACTCTGCTTCGAATGCCCGCAGATTCGGGCCTAGCGTCAGCTCCATACTTTCCAGCGCCTCGACAAGCGCCAGCTGAACCTCGTCCCTGACGGTCTCGTACTGCGCCTTCAGATCCACCAAGGGAATCTGCATGCTCCCACCCCGCTGCTTGCTGCTGCCTGTGGCCGCGGTTCCTGGAACGGTTGCACGTACGGCGAGTGGACCGCTAGCGCAAGCCATTCTGTGCTCCGCCGAGCGCGACCGGAGTCGCTTCCGGGCGGGTGACGCCGGTATGACCGAGTGGGACTTCCGGCAGGACGTGGTCCGCGGCGAGCAGGCGACGCCCGCCATTGCGGAGAGAATGATCGGCCTGCTCGAGCAGGCGGACTACCTTCAACCCTGCCAGGCCGTCGCTCTGCGGTCGCCGCGCGGTCCGAATACACTCCAGGAAGTGCTC
>CBJLVJ010000459.1:0-3789 GCA_966426465.1 uncultured bacterium
GACGTTTTTGTCGGCGCGAAGCGCCTCGATGGTGGCGACCTGGTGTGCGTAGAGCTGGGTGATGCCCCGAGCAACGAGCGCCCGAGCCAGGGGCGGTGGCAGCCGAGGCCGAAGCATGCCCAGACTGGCCGGCTGCGCGGCCATGGCACGGTCGTGGACCAGCACCGCCGAGGGTTCGTCGGCGCGCGAGGCGAGCGTCTCGCGCAGTCTGGTGACAAGCCTCTGCGCCGAGCGCGGTTCAGTACTCACGAGCTTCCGAGAGATTACCCTCAGGGTAGCCCGTGAGCAGTACATTTTCGATCAAACGTTCGGGTCGCCACGAGGCGGCCAATGCGCCAGTCTGGGCGCGCTCCCTGCTCGACGCGTTTCGCGCCGAGGACATTCGCAACCTCGTCTTTCTGCCCGACACCGTGATGGGCCGCTTGCTCGCCCTGGCCGAGTCCGACCCGTTCTTTCGACTCGTCGGCGTTTACCGTGAGGAGGAGGCCGTCGGCATCCTGACTGGCCTGTTCCTGGGCGGTCAACGCGGCGCGATGCTGGTCCAGAGCTCGGGGCTGGGCAACACGCTGAACGCGCTCGGCTCGCTCGCCATGGCGTACCACATTCCGTTTCCGCTGCTGGTGAGCCTGCGCGGTGAGCTGGGCGAATTCAATCCCGCCCAGCTGCATATGGGCCGCGCGGTGCCGGGCTGCCTGGACGCGCTGAATATCCGCCACGTGACGCTGCGCTCTGAAGCCGACCTCGAGACAATCGTCTCGGGAGCGTTGAAGACGTGCTTCACAGCCGAGGAGCCATTCGGCTTGCTGCTTTCGGCTCAGCTCACGGGCTGGAAGCCAGAGCCATGATGCAGCGCGCCGACGCAACGCGCATCGCGGTCGAGCTTGCCGGTCAGGCGCCGATCATTGGCGGCGTCGGCAACAACACCTTCGACCTGGTCCCGTTCGACCGGCCGCGCCACTTCTACATGTGGAACTCGATGGGTATGGCGTCGTCCATCGGACTTGGGCTGGCGCTGGCGCGCCCCGACCTGCGCGTGGTCGTGCTCGACGGCGACGGCTCCATCCTGATGAACCTGGGATCGCTGGCGACCGAACACAGCTGCGGCGTGACCAACCTGGTGCACGTCATCTGGGACAACGGTGGCTGGGAGATCACCGGCGCCCAACCGGCAGGGTCACCCTTCGGCGTCGACCTCGAAGCGGTGGCACGTGGTTGTGGGTTCGCCCGAACCGCGACGGTTCACGATCTCGACTCGTTCCGCCGCGTGTTCGCCGAAGCGATGGCTGATGCGCGGGCCTGGGCCATCGTGGGCAAGATCGAGCCGGGCGATTCACCGCATCGCCCGAGCAAGAACTGCATCTGGCTACGGGACCGGTTCAGAACGTCGCTCCAAACAGAAGGGGACGGGGCCGGCTAAAGCCCCCCCGGTACTTCCCCCCGGACGGGGGAGGACGAAGGTCCGCCTCGACACGATGATCGGGGCAAATGTCGTCTTCTGCCCACTCCCACCCCGCCGCCCGCCTTGGCCTGGCTGTCGGCGTAAGCCTGGTGCTGCTGATCAGCAGTCTGCCAGGGGCCGCCTCAGCCCGACTGGACCCGGTGAAGCCCGGCCAGGTCGATGCTGATCTCCGCGCGCACGCGGCCTCCGATCCCGCTGGGAAGGTCCGCGTGATCATTACTCGCGACCGCAGCGGGAACAACGACGACGACGTGCGCCAGCACGGCGGAAAGGTTGTTGGCAAGCTCCAACTCGCCAACGCCACGGCCGCGGAGGTGCCCGCGAGGGCGCTCGACGCGCTGGCAGCACAGCCAGGTGTGGTGCGTATCTCCTACGACTCCCCGCTGGTGGTTCAGTCGCTGGATCCCGTCAACACCTGCTGCGCCCAGCTTCAAACCCAGTACCCGCTCGCGACTGGCGCCGCCAGCCAGTGGAACGCTCCGAGACCGCTGCGTGGCACCGGCATCGGCGTGGCCGTGCTCGACAGTGGTGTCCGTAGCACTCATCCGGATTTCCAGAATGCGGGCCAGCTTGGCAGCCGGGTTCTGCAGCTGCTCAACGCCATCACTGGCAGTACGGCTTCGGGCGTCGACGACAACGGCCACGGCACCTTCGTCGCAGGCATCATCGGTGGTCGGGGATGGGGCATGCCGGGCGTCGTGGCCTCCGGCAGTTACGTCGGGACTGCCCCGGACGCGAACATCATCAGCGTCAAAGTCGCCGACAACACCGGTATGTCGCACGTGTCGGATGTCATCGCGGGCATTGAGTGGGTTGCCCGTAACCGAAAGGCCAACAACATCCGTGTGCTGAACCTGTCGCTGGTGTCCAACGTAGCCGACTCGTATCGGACTGACATGCTGGACGCCGCCATCGAGCTGGCCTGGTTCCAGGGCCTGGTGGTGGTCGTCGCGGCGGGCAACGGCGGACCGAACGCGAAGATCACGGCGCCAGCGAATGATCCCTTCGCGATCGTGGTTGGTGCGACCGACGACAAAGCCACGCCGACTACCGCTGACGATTCGGTGGCCACCTTCTCGTCGTATGGCACAACCGTCGATCAGCTGAGCAAGCCGGACCTGGTGGCGCCGGGTCGCCACATCGTCTCGACACTGTCGTCGCCGGCCGGCCCGCTCGCGCTCCAGTTCCCGACCCGCATCATGGGTGGTGGCACCTATATCAACCTGTCGGGGACCTCGGCCGCGGCGCCGGTCGTCAGCGGGCTTGTCGCACAGCTCCTTCAGGCGCGCCCCGAGCTGACACCAGGCCAGGTGAAGTGGCTGCTCACACACACCGCTCGGCCCGTCGCCGGCGCGGGTTCGGGTGCCGGCTATCCGGACCTCGGCGCGGCGGTCAATTACCCGTACAGCATTTCCAGCGCGAGTAGTGTGCGCCTGCCCAACGTGTATGTGCAGGCGGCTTACCTCGCACAGGCTGGCAAAACCTGGAACACGGTGTCCTGGGACAGCGTGTCGTGGGACAGCGTGTCGTGGGACAGCGTGTCGTGGGACAGCGTGTCCTGGGACAGCGTGTCCTGGGATAGCGTGGCCTGGCTGCCTGCCGACTAGGACTCGATCGGATCCCTGCGATGCGTTTCAGCGATCTCCCGCGCTCCTCACAGCTGTACGTCGCGAGCGTTTGCAGCCTGGCGCTGATCCAGGCCGCGCTCGCGGCCTCGCAGCCCGCACCCACCGCCTCGTTGGAGCGCTTCGCGCTGCTGCTCGTGGCAGCCACGATCGCGCACAGCTTTCCCGTCAGCACTCCTGGCAAACAGGCGTACCACGTCTCGTTGCCATTCTTCGTCACCGCCATCATCCTGCTCGGACCGTTGCAGCTGATCGGGCTGGTTGGCGCCGTGCACGTCGCCGAATGGCTGCGCCGCCGCCGGTCGCCTGTTGTCCAGGTGTTCAACGCAGCGGCGTACGCGCTGTCCGGCCTCGCCGCGCAGGCGATCTATCACCTGTTGTGGCCGGCGCAGGCCGACCTGACGGCTGACCTGAGCCAACCGGCCTGTCTTGCGGCCGGAGTGGCCGCCGCGGCGACGTTTACGTTTCTTAATCGTGTGCTCGTCAGCCTCGCTATCTGGCTCGGCAACGGCCTGTCGCCGCGAAGCCAGCAGATTTTCGAGCTCGAGGGCCTGCTCACCGACGGCGTCCTGCTGTTGATGGGGCTGCCACTGGCGCACCTGACGCTGGTCGCCCCCTGGGCAGCGGCCGTTGGTGCTGCCCCGTTGTGGTTGATCCACCGCGTGCTGGACCTGCCAAATGTGCGCGCTCAGAGCCGCCAGGACG
>CBJLVJ010000460.1:0-3784 GCA_966426465.1 uncultured bacterium
GCACCTCGAACGCCGTCTCCTGCCCAATATGCCCCATCCGCTCCGCCGGCCTGATCCCCATAACACCAGCCAGTCTATAAGCAGGGAGTTTTCTGAGTTCGTCGCGGGCCATGCGCATGAGACTTCCTAAAAACAACTCGTCATGGAAAGACTGGCCCACGATAGGCACAACTTATGGTTATGAGCCAAACTGTGTCTTAGACGCTTGCCAGCGGCTGCCCTTACGGTCTGAAGGGAATGATCAACGCAACTCTGGCCAGGAGTCGGCCGATCACGGGTCTCGCCTCGCTGTGGCGCTCGACCGTCGGCAAGAAGTACGTGATGGCCATCACCGGGCTGATCTGGTTCGGCTATCTCGTCGTTCACCTGTGGGGCAATCTCAAGATCTACGCCGGGGCACAGTTCTTGAACGAGTACGGCGGCTTCTTGCGCACCGTGGGCGAGCCGTTCTTCGGCGCATCACAGCTGCTGTGGCTGGCGCGCATCATCCTCATCCCGGCGTTCGTGGTCCACATCTGGGCTGCGCTGGAGCTGACCACCCGCGACCGGGCCAGTCGGCCACAGCGCTACGCCGTACGAAAGAACCTCGAATCGACCATCGCTTCGCGCACGATGATCTACGGCGGCCTGTTTATTTTGTTGTTCGTCATCTATCACGTGCTGGATTTCACGTTCGGCACGGTGAATCCTGACTTCGAAGAGGGCAACATTTACCACAACGTCGTGGCCAGTTTCCGCATCTTGCCGGTCGCCGTGTTCTACGTGCTGGCCATGCTGGCAGTCGGCCTGCACCTGTTCCACGGCATCTGGAGCCTGTTCCAGACGCTGGGCTGGAATACCGCGCGCGCGAACCGGCTCATTCGCAACGTCGCCACATTTGCCGCGGTGCTGCTGACCGTGGGCAACATCTCCATTCCGGTCGCCGTCCTGACCGGGCTGGTCAAGTAAGCGAGAAGGGAGTCCTGGCACCGTGGCTGTTATCACCGATCCGCCCCGCACGTCGCCGGCCGCGCCGACCGAGGCGCCGCCGCTGTACGAAACGCTGGACCTACCTCTCGACGCCCGCTCTCCGACGGGTCCCATCGCCGAGCGATGGGAGAAGCAGCGCTTCGAGCTGAAGCTGGTCAACCCGGCCAATCGACGCCGCTACACGGTGATCATCGTCGGCTCGGGCCTGGCCGGCGGCGCGGCCGCCGCCACGCTCGGCGAAGCCGGCTACAACGTCAAGTGCTTTTGCTATCAAGACAGCCCGCGACGTGCGCACAGCATCGCCGCTCAGGGCGGCATCAACGCGGCCAAGAACTACCGCAACGACGGCGACTCTATTTTTCGCCTGTTCTACGACACGGTCAAAGGCGGCGACTTCCGTTCGCGCGAAACCAACGTCTATCGTCTGGCTGAGCTGAGCGTCAACATCATCGATCAGTGCGTGGCTCAAGGCGTGCCGTTCGCGCGCGAATACGGCGGTTTGCTGGACACACGCTCCTTCGGCGGCGCCCAGGTCTCGCGCACGTTCTACGCCCGCGGCCAGACCGGCCAGCAGCTGCTCATCGGCGTGTACCAGGCCCTCGAACGCCAGATCGGCGCGGGCACCGTGACCATGTACCCGCGGCACGAGATGCTCGAGCTTGTCCAGGTGGATCACGCCGCGCGGGGCATCATCACCCGCGACATGGTCACCGGCGAGATCGAGGCGCACGCCGGTGACGTCGTGATCCTGGCCACAGGCGGCTACAGCAACGTCTTTTACCTGTCGACCAACGCCCGCGGCTGCAACGCCACCGCGATCTGGCGCGCCCACAAGCAGGGCGCTGCCTTTGCCAACCCGTGCTTCACCCAGATCCACCCCACGTGCATTCCCCAGTCGGGCGAGTACCAGTCGAAGCTGACGCTCATGAGCGAGTCGCTGCGTAACGACGGCCGCGTGTGGGTGCCCAAGAAGGCAGGCGACACGCGGCCGCCTAACCAGATTCCCGAGAGCGAGCGCGACTACTTTCTGGAGCGTAAATACCCGAGCTTCGGCAATCTCGCCCCGCGTGACATCGCCTCTCGCGCGGCCAAGGAGGTGTGCGACGAGGGTCGCGGCGTGGGGCCCGGCGGCCGGGGCGTGTACCTCGATTTCTCGGATGCGATCGCCCGCCTGGGGGTCAACACCATCCGCGAGCGCTACGGCAATCTGTTCGAGATGTACGAGCGCATCACCGGCGAGGACCCGTACAAGGTCCCGATGCGCATCTATCCGGCGCCGCACTACACGATGGGCGGCCTGTGGGTCGACTACAACCTGATGAGCACCATCACCGGGCTATTCGTCGGCGGTGAGGCCAACTTCTCGGACCACGGCGCCAATCGCCTGGGCGCGAGCGCGCTCATGCAGGGCCTGGCGGATGGCTACTTCGTGCTGCCGGCGACCATCCCGGACTACCTGGCCAATGCGCGGCCTGCCCGCGTGGACGTCACGCACGCCGCGTTCCAGGAAGCCAAACAGGCGGTCGCCGAGCGCATCAACCGCTTGCTGTCGATCAACGGCCAGCGCACGGTGGACTCGATCTACCGAGAGCTGGGCACTTTGATGTGGAACAACGCGGGCATGGCGCGCAGCGATGCCAGCTTGCGTGAAGCGCTGGCGCGCATCCCGTCGCTGCGTGACGAGTTCTGGCACGAGGTGCGCGTGGCGGGCGACAACGAGGAGATCAATCAATCGCTCGAGCGGGCCGGTCGGGTGGCCGACTTCCTGGAGCTGGCCGAGCTGCTGTGCATCGACGCCTTGCACCGCACCGAGTCGTGCGGCGCGCATTTCCGCGTCGAGAGCCAGACCGATGAAGGCGAGGCATTGCGCGACGACGAGGACTTCGCCTACGTGGCGGCCTGGCAGTACGGTGGCGAAGGCAAACGGCCGCTGCTGCGCAAAGAGCCGCTCGATTTCGAGAACGTGCACCTTGCCGTGCGGAGCTACAAGTAATGCACCTCACGCTGAAGATCTGGCGCCAGAGCAGCCCGACTGACGCCGGTCGCTTCGAAACGTACGAAGCCCGCGACATCAACGAGCACATGTCGTTCCTCGAGATGTTGGACGTGGTCAACGAGGACCTGATCAGCCGCGGCGAGGACCCGATCGTCTTCGACAGCGACTGTCGTGAGGGCATCTGCGGCACGTGCGGCTTCATGATCAACGGCGTCGCGCACGGACCAAATCGGGCGACCACGGTGTGTCAGCTACACATGCGCTTTTTCCATGATGGCGACACGCTCGTGCTCGAGCCGTGGCGTGCGGCGGCCTTTCCGGTGCTCAAGGACCTGGCGGTCGACCGCGGCGCGCTGGATCGCATCGTGCAAGCTGGCGGCTTCATCTCGACGCCCACCGGCAGCGCTCCCGAAGCGAACACCACGCCCGTGCCCAAGGACTATGCCGATCGCGCCTTCGACGCCGCCACGTGCATCGGCTGTGGGGCGTGCGTCGCGGCGTGTCCCAACGCATCGGCGATGTTGTTCACGGCGGCCAAGGTCAGCCACCTCGCGTTGCTACCGCACGGCCAGCCCGAGCGCTGGCGGCGCGTGCGCAACATGGTCGCGCGCCACGATGCGGAGGGCTTCGGGCACTGCAGCAATCACGGTGAGTGCGAGGCCGTCTGTCCCAAAGGCATCAGCCTGAATTTCATTTCGTTCTTGAACGCCGACCTGCGCACGGCGGTGTTCCGAGGGTAGCTAGCGCCGCCCGGCAAACACTTCCGGCATCGCCACGCCGCCGGTTATGATCCGGCCCCGATGGGTGAGCGTCGCGGGC
>CBJLVJ010000461.1:0-3779 GCA_966426465.1 uncultured bacterium
CCAGGGCCAGGTCGACGGTGGCCTGGAGGAACTCCAGTTTGTTGCCGGCGTCGTAGCGGCGGCCCTCGAATTCCAGGGCGTAGAGGTTGCCCCGGGCGGCGATTTTCTGGACGCCGTCGGCCAGCCAGATCTCACCGCCCTGGCCGACGCTGGTCTGCTCCAGGTAACCGAAGATGTCGGGCGTCAGCACGTAGCCAGCCACGGCGGCCAGGTTCGACGGGATCTCATGGCGCGGCGGCTTCTCCACGATGCGCGAAGCCCGCACCAGCCGCTCGTCGAGCCGCTCGGCGACTTCGATCACGCCGTATTTCATGGCCTCCTCGGGCGGCACGGCGATTACGCCGACCACCGAACCGCCGGTGCGCTCGTGCGCCGTGATCAGCTGCCGCACGAACGGCGGATCGCCAAGCACCAGGTCGTCACCCCACAGCATGGCGAACGGCTCGTCGCCAACCACGTCTTTGGCCAGCAGCACGGCGTGGCCGTTGCCCAGCGGTGCGCCCTGTCGCACCGTAACGTAACGCGCCATCTCGGCCGGCCGCCGCGTCTCCTCGAGCAGGTCGGTTTTGCCAGCCATCTCCAGGCGGTACTCCAGCTCGAACGAGCGGTCGAAGTGATCTTCGATGGCACGCTTACCCGACGCGGTGATGAGCACCACTTGCTCGATGCCGGAGGCAACGGCGCCCTCCACGATGTACTGGATCACGGGCTTGTCCACGACGGGCAGCATCTCTTTGGGAACTGCCTTCGAAGCCGGCAGGAAGCGTGTGCCCAGGCCGGCGGCCGGGATCACTGCTTTGCGCACTCGATTCACGAGCGACCCACTCCTTTTGCGGTCGAGATGAGCGCCTCGTCAGTTGCCTCGGCGGGGCCGACGTCCACCGACACAAGCTCGTCGGCAGGCAGATGCTCCAGCAGGCGCGCCGCGCGCTCTTCCTGGTTAGCCCGATAGAACGAGATCATGGTGCTCAGGACGGCGACGATGGGCACGCCGAAGATCGCTCCCCACACTCCCGCAACTCGCGCGCCAGACAGCACCGCGAAGAACACCAGCAGCGGGTGCAGGCCGACCTGCTGGCTCAGGATGCGTGGCGCGAGCACGTTGAAGATCACCTGCTGGAGCGCCAGCAACGCCACGAACAGGTACACGGTGACTGCGGGATGGGTGAGCAGTGCGATCATCACTGGCAGCACGACCGCGAGCACCGGGCCGACGAAGGGGATCAGCAGGACGAGCGCGGCGACCACGCTCGACAGGAGCGCGTAGTCCACCTGCAGCGCGGACATGATCAGCCCTGTGCCGACGCCGCCGACCAGCGACTGGATCATCTGACCCCGCAAGAAGCCGGCAAACGCGCGGTGCACGCTGGCGATCAGAAACCGTGTGTCGTCCTGCGCCCGCAGCGGCAACGCGGTGATCATGCTCTCGGCCAGCCGAGCGCCATCGACCATGAAATAGAACGACAGGATCAGCATGATGACCACCTGCACCAGCAGCGTCGCCGCGCCCGTGGCGAAACCGATGGCGTTGCTCAGGATCGGCGGACCGAGCGCGTCGGCGCGCCGACTCAGCTCCTGCGGGTTCAGCGCCGACTTCAGGTCGATCAGCAAGGGGCTGCCGTGGCCGGTCAGCCACTCGTTGACGCTGGCCTGAACGGCGGTCAGCACCGTGGTCGCCTGCTCGACGTAGGTGGGCAGGTTGCGGGCGACCTCGACGATCTGCAGCGACAGCGCTGGGACCAGCAGGATCACGCCCAGGATGAGCCACACGAGCAGCGTCAGATAGGTCAGTCCGATCGCCGCCAGCCTGGGCAGGCGACCTTCCACCAGGGTGCCCACCACTGGCTCGAGCACGAACGCCACCAGCCAGGCCAGGAAGAACAGCAGGATGATGTCGGCAAACTCCACCATCACCTGCCACAGCAGACCGATGAGGTACACGCCGGCGATGGCGCACGCCAGAACCGACAGCGTGCGCAGCCAGGGGTCTCGGATGATCACGGCGGCGGGCTCTCAGCGAGCTGCCAAGCTCACTCCGAGGTGTCGATGCGACGCGTGGACGTGGGCTCGCGAACGTCCTCGGACATCCCGACGGGCGACACGTCGGGACGTGCGCGGGCGCGCGGCGGCAAGCGCGGCGGCACGCGCCGGGGTCGGTCGGTTGGCCGTGGTCGATGGGGCGGCCGCCTCGACAGCTCCCCGAGCGCAACCTGAATGGCCTGCTCGAGCTGCGGGTCGGCCCCGCGCACGTAGTCCTGCGGCGCGTTGTCGACTTCGATGTCCGGGTCGGTGCCGTAGTTCTCGACGCGCCAACCCACGTCGTCGAAGAAGAAGGAAAACTCGGGCTGGGTGGTGACCGTGCCGTCGACCAGGCGATGCCGCGGCCAGATCCCAATGACGCCGCCCCAGGTCCGCTTGCCGACCAGCGGGCCCAGCTTCATCAGCTTGAAGGTGTGCGAGAAGATGTCGCCATCGGATCCGGCCAGCTCGTTGGTCAGGGCCACCATCGGGCCCGCCGGCGACTCATCCGGGTATGGCCGCGGGGCGGCCCAACGGGGAAAGTCGTAGCCGACGCGTTTGCGAGCCAGCTTCTCCAGCAGCAGGCCCGAAACGTGCCCGCCGCCGTTCACGCGCACGTCGATGATCAGCGCGTCTCGGTCGTACTCGACCAGGAAGCCGCGGTGGAACTCGGCGTAGCCCTCAGCGCTCATGTCCGGCACGTGGATGTAGCCGACGCGCCCATCGGTCGCCTGGTGCACCTTCTGGCGGTTGGCCTCGACCCAGTCGCGGTAGCGCGCGGGGCGTTCGTCGGCGAGCGCCTTGACGGTGATGATGCGCGGCTCGGCTTCGTCGCCACGGCGGACCGTCAGCAGCACCTCGTTGCCCGCCTGGTTGACCAGGCGCTGTGCTGGCGCGACCTCGGGGCCCAGCGGCTGGCCGTTGATCGCCAGCACGTAATCGCCCACCTGCAGGTTGATACCGGGGCCGTTGAGCGGCGAGGTCGTGTCGGGATCCCAGGTATCGCCTCGGGTCAGGTGCGCCACGCGATAGCGCCCGGTCTCCGGCTCGAACTCCCAGTCAACACCGAGAAAGCCCTGGCGGTAGTTGGGACCACGCCGGTACTCACCGCCCATTTCGTACGCGTGAGAGGTGCCCAGCTCCCCCTGCATCTCCCACAGCAGGTCCGAAAACTCGGAGCGCGTGGTTACCCGCTCGACCAGCGGCTGGTAGAGCCGGTGGACCGCATCCCAATCAATGCCCGAGAGGTCTTCGGTCCAGAACTGCTCGCGTTGAAGGCGCCAGGCTTCCTGGAACATCTGCTTCCACTCGGCGGCGGGTTGGATCGACACTTTGACGCGTCCCAGATCGATCCAGCCATTCTCGCGACCTGGCTTGTCGTCCTTTCGCTCGGGCGCTTTCTCGCCAGCCTTGAGCACACGCAGCCGGTCGCCGGCCTGATAGAGCAGGGTCTTACCGTCGCGACCGACCGAAAAGTCGGAAATTCCGTCGACCAGCCGATCCTGCTTCTGCGTCTCCAGCTCGTAGGATTCGAGCACGCCGCGCGCGGGACGATCCTCTTCGTTGCGTGAGCGGCCGCGCGCACCCTCGATCGGGTAGGTCGAAAACAAGGCCTTACCCTTGATGCCCTCGATGCGCCCGTAGCGGCCCTCGTTGACCGGGAACGCCAGGGCCCGGTCGGCAATGCCGTCCAGGTCGATTTCGATGCGCGGCGGGGCTGGCGGGCCTTCCTCGGCTTCCGCCTTCTTCAGCGCCGCGAC
>CBJLVJ010000462.1:0-3763 GCA_966426465.1 uncultured bacterium
TTCGACGCACTGAGCACCACCGGCTTGCCGGATGTTGACGAAACCCGCGGCGACGGCGGTTTCATGCGCGATCCCAACCGCCAGGCGCCGCACAACGCGTTCGTCAGCACGACCTCGATTCGCGACGTGCTCCGCCAGCGCGGCGGGCGAATCAATGCCACCATAGGACCGCTCAAGTTCGGCCCGTATCTGCCCGGTCAGCAGCCGGCCAACAGCGTGAAGATTCCCTACCCGGGCCCGGAGCGCTACAGCGTCGAGTACGACTTCGATTCCGGCTCGAAGGTCTACCGACGCATCATGGACGGCCAGCCGCACAAGGATGGAGCCACCGGACAGCAGTACACCGCGTCGTCGATCGTGATCGAATTTGCCGACGTTGAGGCGATCCCGAATGATGACGCTGGCCGCGTCGACGTCGGCCTGGTGGGTAGCGGCAAGGGCATGCTGGTCGCGGAGGGTACGCAAGTCCCGCTACAGTGGAGCCGAGCGAGCGTTCGTGATGCGACCGAATTCACACGCAGCGACGGCGCTCCGTTTGCTCTGCCCAACGGACAGGTATGGATTCAGATCGTGCCACTCGAAACGCAGCTCAGCGTCTCCTGACGTACCGCCTGTGAGCTCGACGCCGGCACCGATCCATGCCACCAACGCCTGGAATCCGACCGGCCATAACCTGCTGCCGGTCGAAGGCACCCGACTGTTTTACGCCCACGCCGATGCACTGAACGGCCCGCGCACGTACGTCCTGCTCGGCAGCCAGCAACACCTGACGTTCGTGGCCGACCTTGAAGACCACGTGGAGCCGGGGGCGCTTCGATCGTTGCTGATCGACCGCTTCGGGCTGTACCCGCACCTGGTGGACGCGGAGCCGGCGCCGGGTTTGCCACGCCCGTTCGAAGACCAGCGCGAACAAGTCCGATGAGCGTCGCCCGCATTGGCACGCACGCCGACAACCGAACGGCGTTGCGCGCCGGGGCCCGTGCAGCGCCGTCGTCAGGAGCGCGTGGTCGATGATGCCGAATCCTGCGCCCGTTGTGGCCATAGACCTGGGCGGGACAAAGGCGCTCGCCGGCGTCGTCGAGTCTGATGGGACCGTTCGCTCGCGGGTGTGGCTGCCGAGCCGAGAGCTGAGTGGTCGGCCGGCGGAGCTGCTGGACCGTCTCGCCGAAGGCGCCCAGGCGGCGGCCGAGCAGGCCGGCCTGGCGTTTGAGAAGGTGGCCGCAATCGGCGTGTGCGTGCCGGGCCCGCTCGATCCATCCAGGTCGGTGGTCGCGATGGCGCCAAACCTCGGCTGGGTCGATCTCCCGGTACGTGAAGAGATGGAGCGGCGCCTCCCCCACAAATCCGTATTCATCGAAAACGACGTGCGCGCCGCGGCGCTGAGCGAACATCGGCTGGGCGCTGGTCGCGGCTCAGAGTCGATGCTGGCCGTGTTCGTGGGCTCGGGCGTCGGCGGCGGGCTGATCGTGAACGGGACCGTGTACCACGGAGCGCATGGCGGTGCGGGCGAGATTGGCCACATGGTCGTGCGTGCCGGCGGGCCACGCTGCGGGTGCGGGCGCGCCGGGTGTCTGGAGGCGATGGCCGCTCGTGACGCGGTCGGCCGCTACGTGATTCAACAGGTCGGGCGGGGGCGGCAGACGGTCCTGACCGAGATTCTGCATGGCAATCTCCTGGCACTCACCAGCCGCGATCTCGGCATCGCCATCGCGCGGTCTGACGCGGTGGCAATCCGCGCCGCGCGGCGCAGTGCGCGATACACCGGGCTGATGATCGGCGGTGTGGTCAACCTGGTCGACCCGGGCGTGGTGGTCATCGGCGGCGGCGTGGCCGAGGCGCTCGGTCAACGATATGTCGATTGGGCGGCGGAGATTGCCCGTCGGCAGATCCTGGCGTCCTCAGCCAAAGAGCTTCCGATCGTGATGTCGCAGCTGGGCAACGACGCGGGCCTGCTCGGCGCGGCCATGACCGCCTTCGCCGGCCTGGCGATGGGCTGAGCGTGGACACACCGCCCATCCAGCCCGAGCCCGGGCCCACGGCCACGACCTTGCTGCTCGTGCGGCACGCCGAAACGGAAGACAACGTCAGCATGCGACTGTCCGGCTGGACCGATGCCGACCTCAGCCAGCGCGGCGAGGACCAGATCGAGCTCCTGGCCGACCACTTCAATCGTCAGCACGGGCAGGTGGACGCGCTGTATGCGAGTCCGCTCATTCGCGCACGCAGAACCGCGGAGGCGATTGGCGCGCTGACGGGTCACACGCCGATCCTGCTCGACGACCTGCGCGAGATGTACTTCGGCGAACTGGACGGCCGACCCTTTGAAGAGCTGCGTGAGGCGTACGCGCACCTGCTCGAGGCCGACGAGAACGGCGAGCTCGAGGATTTCGTGTGGCCGAGCGGCGAGTCGCGCTCGGGCTTCACGTCGCGTGTGCTGCGGGTGATCAACGGCATCGCCCGGCGGCATCCGGGCCGAGCGGTGGGCGTGGTGACCCACGGCGGGGTCATCGCCACGCTGCTGACCATCCTCCACGGCGAGTCTGCGGCGAACTGGCGCAAGTGGGTGGTGCCCAACGCCAGCCTGTCCGAGATTCTGTGGGACAGCGCCACCGAAACCGGCGCCCTGATCCGTCACGGCGACGCCACTCACCTGGAAGCTCTGTCCGCGTTCGAAGCCACCGAGCCAAGCCCGGGCACCTCCTGAAAATTCGCTCCCGTCGTCGTCCCCCTTGATCAGCTGCCGCGCTCCTGTCCATTCCTGGCTGCCGCACGTCCTGCCCGGTCCAGCCCTGTTTGACGCTCAGCCCTCCTTGCTGCTGACGCTCCTCAATGTCGGTTCGGTGCAACTCATGAGTTGCATTCCGTACACTGAAGCGATTTGCGTCATGTCGTCGCCCAACGCCACAATCTCTTCCGCCGCCGGATCACGCAAAGTCACATGCGGAAAGTTGCGCCGGACGCGCTGCTCGAATTTGCCATACCGGTCTGCGACGCTGGTGACGTAGTGGGTAATTCCTAGCTCCGACAAGCATCGACACATTTCCTCGAAGAACCGAGGATCCCAGCTACTCCGGTCCTGGCTTCCCTCGCTCCAGAACATGATCGGGTCGTACCGCCACGCTACCATCTCGGCGCCGCCCGGTTGCGAGGCGAGGAATCGAGCCTGCCGTATTGCCTCCTCAATTCGTGGCACGTCAGGCTCAATCCAGGAGAGGTCACCGCGACGAGGGTTGATCGTGAAGTGGAAAAACTGCGTGGGAAATCTGCGAAACGATCCGTAAAAGCACTCGTACACCGCGTAGTTCTTCGACCACCACGCGATTGCCAGGACATCATTGGGCAACACTGAGACATGTGTGAGCCGCTTCAACGGGTCGGAAACGTGGCGGAACATCGGATTTGGAACGTCAACCCAACCGGCCTCCACACGCTCCAGCATCCACTTCAGGTAAAGGCAGGAATGTCGGTCCGCTTGCTCGCAGAGATTACGCGCGGTCGACGGGCTGGCAGCGTTCCAGCCTCGCCGTGCGGGCATTGTGGCGACTGCTCCGTTGGGCCTAATGGAAGTGCGGGCTGTCGCGAGTGATCCACGACGCGGACTAGCGGGGCTTGCCGAGCGGGAAGTTCACGGAGTGGTCAAGTTGAGGCGGCGAGAAGTTGGCGGTCCACGAAGTCGTTGAGAGCGAGGTCCAGTTGGCGCCAGGCACTGGCGAGCGGGCTGCGTTGGGCGAGGTCGGCAGGGATCAGGGGGTCCAGCAGAGCC
>CBJLVJ010000463.1:0-3759 GCA_966426465.1 uncultured bacterium
TGGCGGAGGTGCATGGGAGTCGAACCCACCCTCGACCAGGAAGCTGGCCGAGCAACCGTTTTGAAGACGGCGAGGCCCACCGGGACCCGTCCACCTCCCTGTGGCGCGAGGGACTTTTGTAGCAGAGTTTGGCGGTCGGGCGCTCCGGACGGGTAGAACGTTGGCGGGTTATGCATGTGGTGCGCTCTGTGGCGACCTGGGTCGGCCTCGGCTTGCTACTGTGCGGCTGGACAGTGGCATGCGGCCCCGCGGCAACGCCAGCCGCGACACCTACGGCGGGCGACCCGTTCGCGGTTGTGCGCGCGACATCACAGGCGGCGTACGCCTCGGGCAAAGCGCACCTGGATCGGGGCGAGTTTCTGCAGGCGTGCGTCGATCTTGACATCGCGCGAACCAACGATCCTGATAATCGTCCCGAGATCGACCAGGCACTCAGGGAGGCGCTGCAGCGGTGCCTGACCGCCCTTCCCGAGGCAACGTCGGCCCCAGCGCAGCCGCTGCCCACGCTGGCGGTACCGACAGTGCCCGCAGCAGCCGCCGTGCCGACCTTGCCCGCGCCAGCCGGCGCGCCGAACCTGCCCGCGGCGGCCAGCGTGGCGACCGCGACGCAGGCAGCGCCCACCGCCGCGGCCAGAACCACTGTTCCCGCTCAGACCACGCCGGCCGCGAACACGACTGTGGCAGTCGCCGCCCAGCCAACGGCCACCGCGGCGACCACGCCAGGTCCAGTGACGGCGCCGACGACGACAGGTGCAGCTTCGACGGCGACCACGCCAGGTCCAGCTTCGGCGGCCGGCGCGACCGGCGCCGCAAGCGGCATGGTGACCTGGAAGGACCCGCAGGGTCGTTTCTCGCTGGACTCGCCCGCGAACTGGAGCACCGTCCCGCAGCCGCAGTCGTTGTTCGGCACAAGCGTGGTCGAGTTCCAGGACCCGACCAGGCGCGCCGAGGTTGACGTGGCCGTCGACAGCGGCACCAGGGCGGTATCGCCGGAGCTCTACGCGGCAAGCATGGAACTGGCCATGCAGCAACAGGTGCCCGGCTACGCGGCCGAGCAGGTCCTACCCGGCACGATCGCCGGCAACCCCTCGGTGCGTCGGGTGTTTACCTTCACCCAGCGCGACGCAAGCGGGCAGGATCACCAGGCGCGCGGCTTCCAGGTCACACTCGTCAAGGGCTCGACGCCCTTCATCATCTCGGGCTCGGCGCCCGCGGAGCAGTTCCAGCAGTTCAGCCCGATGTTCGACCGTGTGGTTGAAAGCTTCCGATTCAGCTAGGCTGAAAAGCCCGATCACGCTTATGGCAATGCACGTTGGCGTAGCCCGCATCGAGCTGCACATGGCCGAGAACAGCTCGTTGAAGGACAAACGAATGGTCGTGAAGTCGGTCGCCCAGCGCGTCCGCAATCGGTTCAACGTGGCGGTGGCCGAAGTGGACACGCAGGACGCCTGGCACGTGGCGACACTGGGTATCGTGTGCGTGAGCGAAGACCCGCGTCACTCGAACGAGATGCTGAGCAAAGTGATCGATTTCATCACCGAGGAGCGTCTGGACGCCGAAGTCGGCATGGTCAACATGGAGCTCATCGCGGTGTGACGCCCCGCCGCTACCGTGTGACTCGGCCCATGACGCCCGCGTGACGCCCGCGGCATGCGTGTGACGCTTTCTGGTCTTGATGTGACGCTTTTTGCCTTCCGCCTGACGCCCCACGTGACGCTCTACGTGACGCGCCGCCTGGCACACTCCGCCTCGTGATCGTTCCATTCAACCCCGTGCTCGTCACGCTCGGGCCGCTGGTGGTGCGCTGGTTCGGCGCGCTGGCGCTGGTCGGCCTCGGCCTGGCGGTCTGGCTGAGTCTGCGCGACCTCGAGCGGGCGCGGCTGTCGCGCAAGGCGGCGCTGGACGCGCTCGCCTGGGGGTTGCCGGCGGGCGTGCTGGTCGGCCGGGTGGTGCACGTGCTGGGCTGGTGGGACTACTACCTGATGCACGCGGCTGAGGTGTGGCGGTTCGACGTGGGCGGTTTGTCGGTGTGGGGCGGGCTGCTGGCCGGAGCGGCGGTGTTCGCGGCGCGGCTCAAGCGCGATCCGCTGCGGCGCCGACGCATCTTCGACGTGGTGGCGCCCAACGCGGCCGTTGGCATCGCGGTCAGCCGCCTGGGTGCCCTCGTCGAAGGCGCTGGCCAGGGGCTACCGAGCGCACTGCCGTGGGCAACCCAGTACACCAGCCCGCTGGCCGCCACGCCCGACTTCGGCGTGCCTCGGCATCCGGCCCAGGCGTACGACGCCGCGATCGCGCTGGGCCTGTTCCTGGTGTTGCGCGCGCTGCCCACCCGCCTGCCAGCGGGCACGCGCGCAGGCACGTTCCTGGTGCTGTACGGCCTGGCCGGGCTGGCGCTCGGGCCGTTACGCCTGGATCCGGCGTTCCTGTTCGGCCTGCAGCTGGAGCAGCTGCTGGCCTTCGCCGCGGTGCTATTCGGCGGCCTGTACGCTGCGCTGCCGCTGCTGGATGCGCGCACAGCCCAAGTCAGGTCCCGCCCCGCGGCCGCCGCGGAGGATTCCATAGCTGCATGACCATCCAGGTCACGCTGTACACGAAGCCCGGCTGCCACCTGTGCGAGCAGGCGCTGGCCGACCTCGCGCGGCTGCGACGGCGCTTCCCGCACGAGTTGCGGCTGGTCGATATCACCACCGACCCCGAGCTGATGCGTGACTACGGCGAGCGCATCCCGGTGCTCGGCATCAAGGGCCGCGAGCGGGGGGCGCCGCTGCCAGCAGCGGTCCTGGAGCGTGAGCTGAGGCGGGCCAGCGGTGGCGACGATTGATCGGGGGCCGCCAGGCGACGCGGCCGCGGCAAGGAGCGGTCCCCTGGCACAGCATAACCGGACCCGGCCCCCTGAGCTGGCACAGCACGACCCGGCGCCAGCGCATGAGCTGATGCAGCATAGCCAGGCGGCGGCCGATGAGCTGGCCCAGCACGACCGGGCGCAGCCCCATGAGCTGACACGACACAACCCCGCGCCGGGCCATGAGCTGACGCAGCACGACCGGGCGCCGGCCCAGCAGAACCGGGCGCTTGCCCACGAGCTGACGCAGCATGACCGGGCGCAGCAGATCCCCGCGCCGGGCCATAAGCGGACGCAGCAGACCCCCGCGCAGGGCGATGAGACGGTACTGCATAACCAGGCGCCGGGCGACGAGCTGGCACAGCAGAACCACCCGCGAGCCCTTGAGCCGAGACAACACAACCCCGCGGCGGGCCAGCACAATCCCGCTCCGCCTGGTTACCTCCCGCGGCCGAAGCCTCGACGGCCCATCGGCGCGTTCCGCCACTGGTTGTTCGCCGTCAATCTGGCGGGCGGGCTCTTCCTGGCCGGTGCGCTGCTCGCCCCGCTCAGCGCCGCCCTGGGCTGGCCGTCGGTGGCTTGCGCGCTGTACGCCACCTACCACTTCACCTGCCATCAGTGGGCCTTCCGCAGCTTCTTCCTGTTCGGCCAGCAGCCCGTCTACGCCCAGCAGCAGCTCGTCGAGCTGGGTCTCGATCCGTTCACGTTCGTCGGCAGCCCGCCGCTAGGCTGGAAGCTGGCCTTCTGCGAACGCGACCTGGCCATCTATCTGGGATTGCTGATCGTCGGGCTGCTATACGCCCGCCGACGCCACCTGCAGCCAGCCGGCTTCCTGCCGTACACCGTGTTGATCCTGCCCATGGCCCTCGACGGCTTCACGCAGCTCTTCGGCTGGCGCGAAAGCACCTGGGAGCTGC
>CBJLVJ010000464.1:0-3755 GCA_966426465.1 uncultured bacterium
GTTTCGTTATCAAGCTATGTATCTGAAAGGCGCAGATGAGCGACCTGACCGCAAGCCCAGCCGCCCTCGCCCTCGGTGCCGTCGTCGGGGCAGGCGCAGGTCTCTACGCTCACCGCGCAGCAGGTCGTGCTGTCGCGAGTACAAGCGAGACCAGCACCAACAGCGGCGCCTCATACATCCCGCCGACGTACGCGCTGACCAGCCTCGGAGCCACCGCAGGACTTCTCGTTGGCGCTCGGTTCGGCACGACCGCAGCGTTGCCGGCCTACCTGTTCCTCGTGGCGATCGCCCCCGCGCTCGGGGTCATCGACGCCGTAACTCGGCGGCTACCCAACTTCATCGTGCTGCCGTCGTATCCACTGGCAGCACTGCTGCTGGGATTCGCCGCATGGAGAGCGGGCGACCTCGGGCCGTTCTGGCGGACGTTGCTCGCAGGCGCTACTACGTACGTCCTTCTTCTGGTGATCGCGCTCGCGGCCCCGCCGCGCGCCTTCGGCTGGGCTGACGTGAAGCTGGGCGGGCTGCTCGGTGGTTTTCTGGGCTTTCTGGGATGGCCGACGCTCCTGCGCGGCATGACGATCGCGTTCGTCTCAGCCGCCGTCTACGTCGTACTCCGTGCCGTGGCCCAGCTTCGACAAAGGGGCCAGGCACTACCGTTGGGCCCCGCGCTCCTGTCCGGAACACTGCTCGCGGTGATTCTGAGCTGAACCCTGGATTTACCGGGTCATCTTTGCCGACATCCTGCTTGGCCAATCCGGCGAACAGTACATCGGGACGGCGCGGATCTGGTGCGAGGCCCGGTCAAGTAACGATGCGCACCGCCCAGCCTGGCCGATAGCTGAGGCCTGGAACTGGGGCGTCAGCCGGTACTCGGCACCACCTCCGCGCAGCGTCATCTGCCGCTTCGATGTGCTTTGCTGGAGCAGGTAGCTGTCGCAGAGATTGTTGCTGCTGTTGTGCGACCAGCGTTGCGGACTCGCCCAGTGCCAAGGCTTGGTCGCCCCGCGAAGCCGCTCATGGTGCTGCCGTCGGCCGTGCTCCTCCGGGCGGCGTGGATGGGTCAGCGCTGTGGTAGTGCGGCCACAACAACAGCGCGAGCAATGCGATGACTGCGAGCAGTACAGCGGCTTCTTTCATGGTCGTCTCGCCGTCCTACCCCAGCCCCACGCCTGTGATGGCACACAGCTGATCGAAGGCGACAGGATTCAACTCCGCAGCGCCTGCCCGATACATGCGATGTGCTTGACCGCGAATCGACAAGCCGCGGGTCTCGGCGATCGCCAGACCAGGCATGCTCTGCTCCGGCACGTCGATGCTGACCGTGAGCGCCCCGGAGGTCCCTGCCAACGTGCACAGCGCGTCGAATAGGGCGGCGGCCTGGTATGAGCGTTCGGCATACAGCGGCCCGATTCGGGCTGTGTCCGGCGCTGGGCGCAGCGTCCCGTAGCCGCGGACGTTCCCGTTCGCATCTGCATAGACGAGCGTGTGGTGCCCGATCCTGGTTGCGAACGCGGCGGCGAATCCCGGCCGTTGGGCGGGGAAGCACGCCGCGTCCAATCTCGGGAGCTGTCTGGTGTGCTTTTCGGCGTTGAGCTGGATTACGTGAGGATCAGTCCTTTTTGCGGGCGGCAATGGTCCCGCGTGTCGCAGGATCTTGAGGCCGTCGGTGAATCCAAGTCGCCTGGCCTTTTCCGTCAGGTGGGTGGGCACATCGGCGGCGAGCGCTCGGTCGCCGGCGGGTCCGATCGCCGCCTGCCAGGTTAGTGCGCCGATACCTCGGCCGCGCAGTTCGGGGTCGACCAGCAGTGTTCCGCAGAACGCGAGGTCGTGGCCATGTTTGGCGACGCTGACTGCCGAGACGGGACGCTCTCCGATGGAGCCGACGAACAATCCGTGCGGGTCGATGCTCAGCAGCATCGCCGTGCCGCCGTGGCCGGGCTGCCATGCGTCGCCGGCAGCCCATGCCTCGATCTGCTCGATGTCTGCCGGCGTGGCCAGCGCCAGCCGTACCCCGTCGAAGCGCTCAGCAGCCGCTGCGGCAGTGTCGCTAGTTGTGTCCAGGGTCTGTTTCATGCGGCGGCGCCATCGAGCAGGTGGTGAGCGGCATGCTTGGCTGGACCGTATAGCGGTTCGGTATCGTCGGCCCAGGCGAGCAGTTCAGCGCACTTAAACAGCCGCATCGTGCGCCCGGTGGGCGTTTCCAGGTCGCCCGAGCGGTGCCGCAGAACCCTCTCCGCCAGGCCCGCGACGGTCAGGGAGCCGAACCACAGGTTCGCCGCGTCCAAGCCGCGGGGCGCGCTGCCCCAGTCTTCCCAGTCAAGAATCCACAACTCTGGGCCGGTCATGTTGGCCCAGTTGAGATCGGCGTGGGCGGTCGTCCACTGCTCGATCGGAGCCGAGGCCCCGGGGTATACCTTGGCGATTGCCGTATGGACGCGCTCGGCGCTGATCGGTTCTAGGTCCGGGGTCGCGAGCCGGGTTGTGTGGGTAGCGGCCAGCGCGTCCATAGCGGTGTCGAACTCGGTCCACCAGCTGTCCGACAGCCCGGTTGCGGCAGCCGATCGGCTGATCGGAGCCTGGTCGATCAGCTGAGTCTCATCAGCGCGCCACATGACGCGCCGACCGTGGTCGTACCAGGAAATGCCAGCGTGCCACTGGGGAATCGGTACTCCGGACAGGACGTTGGCGGCCTCCAGTCCCCAGCCTTGGCCGTCGAGTCGTTCCAGGCCGCGGCACTCGATCCTCACCCAGGTGCCGCGATCGCTCGGGTATCCCATCGACCGGCGCTTGATCACCCCCGCCATACGGTCCAGGTGCGTTTGCAGTGCCTTCTCGACAGTGTCCAGGACGTCGAAGAAGCCGCCGCTGCGTCGCAGGTCGAGTCGAGCAGCGGCGGGCTGGTCGTTCTCAGGGCTGATGGTGGTCATTCCTCTCCTTGGTGCGCTGTGGCCACGCTAGCCCGGGCGCGTATCAGGGTGCGGTATTGCTCGACAGTGCGCAGGTTCACGTCGAGCTGCGGCGCCTGGGCCAGTTCCGCGAGGTGGTGCGGGTTGCCGGTGCCGGCGGTCACTGCGGTGACGGCCGGGAGGTGGAAGGCAGCGGCGACGGCGGCCTGGACCCGGTTGGCGTTCTGCCCTGGACGCAGAAACAGGGCCGCAGGATCGACCTCGGTCCACACAGGCTCGCCACTGTGCCCGCCCAGAGGCGCCATGCCACGCAACTCCACCGGTTTGACCTCGTTGACTAGTTGCTCGGCGGCGTCCAGGACCTCGGCCGGGACCATCAGGCCGGCGCGGATCATGAGAACGTCCGGCGGCTCTGGGATGGTGCGGCCCAGCAGCGGCCCCGGGTTCCACGTCGACAGCCCCCAGGCGCGGCACAGTCCTTCGTCACGCATCCGGATCATGGTTCGGCAGGCTTGCGTGAGCCACGTGGGGGTGCGTTCGGGGTTGTGGAGCAGCATAGTGTCCGGCGCCCGGCCCAGATCGGATCGAATCCTCTCGGCGGCGGCGCGCAGCCTGGCGGCCGAGAGGTTGTGCCCGTCGGGGAAGAACCCGATTTTCGTGGTGATGTCGAAGCGGAACAGCAGCTCCCCGGCGGCGTCGGCGAGCTGTTGGTGGGCGCCGAAGTCCTGGTAGCTGAACGCGGTGTCCAGGGCTGTGACGCCTGCCTCGAGAGCAGCGGTCAGAAGGTCTCGGTGGGGACCAGTCCGGTATAGCCCGAGGATGAGACGTCGGTCAGCGGTGCGCACAGGC
>CBJLVJ010000465.1:0-3749 GCA_966426465.1 uncultured bacterium
TCCTTGCAGCCGATCCGCTCAGCTGCTCTACAGTACAGAATGATTTCTGTAACACCTGTACGAAAGATTACCTGAACCTGGGCGTGCTGTCAAGCGGCCGCGCGCAGCGACGCGCGCTGGCTCAGCCGGCGCGCAGCATGCGCAGGATGATCTCCGCGGGCGGAAGCGGCGCGTCAGGATCGCCCTGCAGTCGGGCCAGCGCCAGACCCTGGATGCACGCGGTCAACACGATCGCCAGCTCGACCGGGTTGCCAGGTGCGACCGAGCCCTCGGCCTGGCCTTGCCCGATCAGGCCGACGATGTCGCCGAACGTTTGACGTCCGTACTCCGCGATGGCGGCACGCGCGGTGTCCGGAGCGGCGCTGCTGGTGAAGGCCTGCAGGATCAGCAGCACGTACTCCGGCTCATGGCGCACGCCATCCAGCATCTGCCCGCACAGGTACTCCAGTCGTTGCCAGGCCGAGCCGCTCTGCTGGAGCGCGTGCGCGGCCAGATCGGCCGCCCCGCGCAGGGCGCCTTCGACGATTTCGACGAACAGCGCTTCCTTGGTCGAAAAGTAGTGGTAGACGAGGCCTTGACTCACCTGCGCTTCGGCGGCGATGTCGGTGATGCGCGCAGCGGCCAGTCCGTTGCGGGCGAACACGTGCCGCGCGGCCAGCAGCAGCGCCTCGCGTCGGGCGTCCTTGAGCTGCTGGTTGGCGACGGCCGAGCGGGGAGACACCAGCGGCGATCTTAACACAATTCGTCGGTTGAATTGTCAGTCAACCAATGGTAGCCTGGTCGGCAGGAGGTCGCCTCATGCCAATCAGCGCCCCACTTCCTCGTGTGACAACCCCCGCTGGCGACCCAGCCTGGTTTGTCTCCAGCTACTCCGACGTCAAGCAGCTCCTGAATGACCCACGCCTCGGTCGCTCGCATCCCGACCCCGAGCGAGCCCCGCGCTACGCCAACTCGGCCATCTTCGGCGGCCCCATGGGCTCACCCGAAACCGAGCACGCCGAGCACGCGCAGATGCGCGCGCTGCTGACCCGCTCCTTCTCTGCCAGACGCATGGAGCTGCTCCGGCCGCAGGTTCAGCAGCTCGTCGATCGACTGTTGGACGACCTGCTGCGCCAGGCTCCGCCGGTTGATTTCCACGCTGCCGTGTCGTTTCCCTTGCCGGTGCTGGTCATCTGCCAGCTGCTCGGCGTGCCGTTCGAAGATCGCGAGCGGTTCCGACGCTGGTCTGACGACGCAGCCGATATGACCGATCCGCGTCGATCTCAGGCGGGTCTGGCCCAACTGGTCGGCTACATGCTCGAGCTGCTTGGCCGAAAACGTCAGCAGCCGGCGGAAGACGTCATCTCCGACCTGCTGGCCGCCCAGGCAAGCGCTCCGGGTCTGACCGATCAGGGCATTGCCCAGCTTGCCGCGGGCCTGTTATTCGCCGGTCACGAAACGACCGTCGCGGCGATCGACAAAGGCGTCGTGCTGCTGGCAACGAACGCGCCGCAACGCGAGGCGCTGCAGGCCGACCCGAGTCTCGTTGCCTCCATGGTCGAAGAGGTCCTGCGGTGTGCCGACCCGGTGCAGCGCGCTGATGTCGAAGCTCCTGGCGGGCTCCCCCGCTACGCGCACGCCGACATCGAGCTGCGTGGCGTCACCATCAGACGCGGCGACCTGGTGCTGCTCGCGCTGGACCAGGCCAATGTCGATGACGCGGTCTTTGCGCGACCCGACGAGTTCGACATCCGCCGCGCCGACAATCCACACCTGACGTTTGGTCACGGCCCGCGCTACTGCATCGGTGCCCCGCTCGCACGAATTGAGCTGCAAACGGTTCTGGCGCAGCTCCTTCGCCGGGTGCCGACGCTTCGTCTGGCGGTCGGCATCGACGAGCTTCGACCCAACACTCACCTGCTCACCGGCGGCCTGGCCGAGCTACCTGTCACGTGGTGACCAGACCATCAACGCGAGCCAGCAGCATCCGGCCGACGTGATCGCTGCCGGTCGCGAGACCGTCACGCTCACGCTCGACCCCAGTACGCTTGACCCGTAGCTGCGCCCCGGACAGGATCCACGTGACGCGCACCACCGCCTCAGCTCATGACCAGCGCCAACAACGCGATCGAAGCGCGCAACCTGACCAAGTCGTATGGCAAGACTCAGGTCCTGAAGGGCGTCGACCTGCAGGTCGAGCGGGGCACCATGGTGGCGCTGCTCGGGCCCAATGGCGCTGGCAAGACCACCATCGTTCGCATCTTGAGCACCCTGCTCGGCTTCGACAGTGGGACCGTCCTGGTCGATGGCCACGACGTGAAGACCGAGGCCGACAAGGTCCGCGCCGTGATCGGCCTGACCGGCCAGGCGGCGGCGGTGGATGAGCTCCTGACCGGGCGCGAGAACCTGGTCATGATGGGCCGGCTGTACCACCTCACCGCCGCCAGCGCCAGGGTCAGGGCCCAGGAGCTGCTCGAGGAGTTCGATCTGCTCGAGCCCGCCGGACGCCAGGCCAGGACCTATTCGGGCGGTATGCGCCGGCGGCTCGACCTGGCGGTCAGTCTGATTGCGACGCCGCCGGTTCTGTTCCTCGACGAGCCCACCACTGGCCTCGATCCGCGCTCGCGGCTGGCTATGTGGGAGATCATCAAGAACCTGCTCGCCGGCGGAACCACCATCTTGCTGACCACGCAGTACCTGGAGGAGGCCGACCAGCTGGCCGACCGGATAGTGGTCATCGACGGCGGCAAGGTGATCGCCCAGGGCACCCCTGACGCGCTGAAGAGCAAGGTGGGCAAGGATCGACTCGAGCTCACCTTCTTCGACCATGAGTCGTTCATCCGCGCCGTCGGCGAGCTGGGCGCGGACGTCATCGACTCGGACGCCAGAGAGTTCTCGGCCACCGTCGTGATCAAGGACACCAATTCGGACGTGAGGCGTGCCCTCGACATGCTGGCGGAGGCGGGCATAGCGGTCCGGTCGCTGGCCGTCCACAAACCGACGCTCGACGATGTGTTCCTGTCGCTGACCGGCAAGCAGAAGTCGGCGGACGCCGTGGAGGTCAAGTAGATGGCGGCCCAGCTCGTGTTCGATCGCAGGCCCCCGGCGCTGATGGCTGTGAACGACTCGCTGATCATGATCCAGCGCAGCTGCATGCACATCATCCGCAACACCGACCAGCTCCTGGGGGCGTTCTTTCAGCCGATCATGTTCCTGGTGCTGTTTGCAGCCGTGTTCGGGGGCGCTATCTCGAAAGCCCTTCCGCCTGGCACCAATTACCTCGATTTCCTGATGCCCGGCATCATCGTGCAGACGCTCGCCTTCGGCTCCACCACGACCGCTGTGGCTATCTGCAATGACCTCCAGAAGGGCATCGTGGATCGTTTTCGATCGCTGCCGATGCCGAGCCTGGCAGTGCTGATCGGGCATGTGGCCGCGGACCTGCTACGCAACACCATCTCCACGGTGGTGATGCTGCTGGTGGGGCTGGTGATCGGCTTTCGCAGCAATGCCAGCTTCACCGACTGGCTGGCCATCGCCGGCATCATCCTGCTCTTCACGTTTGCTTTCTCGTGGCTCTCGGCCATCGTCGGGCTGGTCGCCCGGAGTGTGGAAGCCGTGCAGTGGCTCACATTCGTGCTGGTCTTTCCGCTGACTTTCGCCAGCACGACCTTCGTGCCGGCCGAAGGCATGCACCCGATCCTGAAGGTCTTTGCCGAGAATCAGCCGATCACGCAGATTGTCGAGGCGGTTCGGGCGTTGATGCTGGG
>CBJLVJ010000466.1:0-3749 GCA_966426465.1 uncultured bacterium
TTTCTGGCGCGTGGCCATGCGGATCGCCAGGACGTGGCCGAGCTGATCGTGGTGATGATCGCCGACGTTACCGACCGCGAGCGCCTGCAACGTCAGCAGAGCGCCGCGCTGGCCGAAGCCGATGCGCGAGCCACGCAGCTGCAGGCCCTGCTCGACCAGTCGACACGGACCGTACGCGAGCTGTTGGAGGCCAACCAGGAGCTGTCGAGCGCCAACGTCGGCCTGCGCAACGCCAACGAGGAGCTGCTCGTCGGCACCGAGGAAACCCAGGCAGCAATGGAGGAAGTCGAAACCCTCAACGAGGAGCAGCAAGCCACCAACGAAGAGCTCGAAACGCTCAACGAAGAGCTGCAGGCGACCGTGGAAGAGCTGAACGCGACCAACGAAGACTTGCAGTCGCGGTCGCAGGAGCTGCACCAGCGCGCGGCAACCCAGGAGGCGCTGATGCTGTCTCTGCGGGATCAGCGGGAGCGGCTCGAAGCCATCCTGGCCAGCATGTCCGACGCGGTCATGATGGTCGACACATCCGGAAACCCGGTGCTGACCAACGCCGCGTTCAGGCAGCTGTTTCGTGACGGCCTGCCGGTGCGCGAGGATACGGCCGGCCACCGCCTCCCGGCGCGCATCAATCCGGCGCGCATGGCCGCGCGCGGCGAGACGTTCACCCAGCCGTTCATGATCCAGCGCGAGGACGGTACGCGGCGCTGGTTCGAGGCGAGCGGACAACCCATCCGCGTGGACGGCATCGGTGGCGGGGTCGTGGTCATCCGAGATGTCACCGAGCGCAGCCTCAGGCAGATTCAGGAGCAGTTCGTCGCGCTCGCAGGCCACGAGCTGCGCACTCCGCTCGCCGCGCTGCGCGGGGCGCTGCAGCTGTTGCAGCGAGTCACGAGCGTGGCGCCTGACGAACGGGCCGAACGCTACGTGGGCATCGCGTTGGCCCAGACACGTCTGCTGGGCGAGCTCGTGCAGGACCTCACCGACGTCATTCGCGTGCAGGCGGGCCACCTGCCAATCACGCAGGAGCAGGTCGACCTTGGCCCGCTGATTGCGGACACGGTCGAGTTGACTCGGCCCATGGGCGACGGCCAGGACATCCGGCTGCGCTCATCCGGCGAGCGCTTGCCTGTGAACGCCGATCCGCGTCGCGTGCAGCAGGTGCTCTTGAATTTGCTATCGAACGCTCTGAAGCACGGGGCCAGCCCGCGGGGGGTTGACGTCCAGGTCCGGCGCGACGAGCACTTCGCGCTGGTCGAGGTGATTGATTACGGCCGCGGGGTTCCTGCGGAGGATCGCGAGAAAGTGTTCGAGCGCTTCTACCAGGTGGACGACACTGACTCTCGCGGCCTGGGAGTGGGGTTGTACCTGGTGAATGCGATCGTCGTGGCACACGGCGGAAGGGTGGAGGTGCAGTCGACGGAGCCACAGGGCGCCACCTTCGTGGTTCGACTGCCCCTGGCCGAGTAGGCGCGTGGACACGAACTCGAGCGGCCACGACATCATCGTCATCGGTGCCTCGGCAGGCGGTGTGGAGGCGCTGACCCGCGTGGTTGGCGGTCTCCCGGCTGACTTCTCGGCGGCCGTGTTCGTGGTCCTGCACGTGCCACCGGATGCACCCAGCGCACTCGCGACAATTCTGGATCGCGCCGGGCCACTGCCGGCCGTTGCGGCGGAGCACAAGCAGCCCGTAGAGCCTGGATACATCTACGTAGCACGTCCCAATCGACACCTCGTGCTCCGTCGAGGGCACATTGCGCTCGAAGCAGGACCGCGCGAAAACAGCGCACGGCCGGCGGTCGACGTGCTGTTTCGCAGCGCGGCGCGGGCGTACGGTCGCCGCACGGTGGGCGTGGTGTTGTCGGGCACGCTGCGCGACGGGGCGCTGGGGCTCGCGGCGATCAAGCTCCGCGGCGGAGTGACGATCGTCCAGGACCCGGCCGAGGCGCTGTTCGGCGGCATGCCGGAGAGCGCGCTGCGCACCACCGAAGTCGATTACTGCCTACCGACCGGGCATATCCCGAGGCGGCTGGTCGAACTTACCGAACACACCTTTGAGCGTGAGCCCATGTCGAGTCAACCACCACCACCCACCATTCACGCCGCGGACGAGCCCGACGGTCAGTTCAGTCCGAAGTTGCCGAATGCCGCATCTGGCCTGACGTGTCCCGAGTGCCACGGATCGCTATGGGAGCTGAAGGAGAGCGCCGGGCTTCGCTTCGAGTGCCGGATTGGCCACACCTACAGCGTCGACGCGCTGCTCGCCGAGCAGGGCGAGGCGGTTGAGGCTGCGCTGTGGGCAGCGCTGAATGCTTTGCAGGAACGCGCCGCTTCGTTCCGCCGCCTGGCGGATAGTGCATCGGCCCACACCAGCGGCGGAGCGTTCGGCGAGCGAGCGGAGCAGGTGGAGCGTCACGCGGAAGCGTTGCTCAATCTGCTGCGCGGCCTCATCGCCCACGGGCAGGTGGGCTGACCTGGGTAGTGGTACATTGAGCCCTGTGATTGACGGGATCATTCGCGGTCAGCAGACGTCCAAAAGAAACTGGGCGACGGCCGTCCAGACGTATCGCTCGGCCCTGTTGACGTATCGCCGCCTCCTGGAGATGCGTGCCGACCGCATTGCCCCGCCGCTGATGGCCATCGAAGCGCCGCCGATCCGATCGGAACACGTGGTGACGCACACCCCACGGATGGACGGCGACACGCTCACGCCACGTGAGCGCGAAGTGGTCGAGCTGCTGGCCCGCGGCTACAGCAACCAGCATATTGCCGAAGCTCTGGTGCTGACGCGCGGGACGGTCGCCAATCACGTGGCGCATATTCTGGCCAAACTCGGCGCGGCGAATCGAACCCAGGTCGCCGCGTGGCTGTTCGATCGAACCGCGGTGGTCGATGACGACAGCCAAGTCGACGACCGTCGGCATCGCCTGGTCGGCTGACCGAGCCCAGCTCAGGTCGCGCGCACGATCTGGTTTTTGCCCACTACGGCCACGCCACCGTTCGAGACCGTAAAGCGCGCACGATCGAAATCAGGGTCAAGGCCGATCCTCGCGCCGTCCTCGACGAGCACGTTCTTGTCGAGGATCGCATTGCGCACCAGCGCGCCGCGGCCGATACGCACGTGGTCCATCAGCACCGAGCCTTCCACCAGGGCGCCGGCGTCGGCGCGTACGGCGGGTGAGAGGACCGATCGCCGGATGGTCGCGCCGGCGATGATCACCCCAGCGCTCACCAGCGAATCCAGCGCCTGACCCGGTTGGCGGTCGTCGACCACGAACTTGGCGGGCGCCAACGGCGCGTGCCACGTGTAGATGGGCCAGTCATTGTTGTAGAGATTGAAGGCGGGCACGGGCGAGACCAGGTCCATGTTGGCGTCGTAGTAGGCGTCAATCTCGCCCACGTCGCGCCAGTAGTGCCGATCGCTATCGACCTCGCCGGGCACCACGTTCGTCGTGAAGTCGTACCAGGCGGCATCCCCGGCCTCGACCATCATGGGCACGATGCTGCCGCCCAGGTCGTGCTTGCTCGACTCATTCTCCGCGTCCGTGGTGACCGCCTGGATGAGCGCGCTGGCCGTAAAGATGTAGTTTCCCATCGACGCGAGCACCTGATCGGGCGCATCAGGTAATCCGACCGGATCCGATGGCTTTTCGCGGAATGCGCGAATGCGACCGCCCTCGCCGGGTTCGATGACACCGAAGGCACTGGCTTCGTGGATCGGCGCGCGCACGCCGGCCACGGTCAACCCGGCG
>CBJLVJ010000467.1:0-3748 GCA_966426465.1 uncultured bacterium
ACCCACTTCACCTCTCACTGCGAGGTGCTGCCGATCGGACAGGTCGGCAGCACGACCAGCCAGAGCCTGAGCGTGTCAGGGCCGCTGGCATTTGTCTTCGCACCGCTCGCAGGCGAGCGAATCGCGGCCTCGTTCCAGGCGTTGCTCGACGGGCTCGCGCGTAAGGCAGAAAGCGCTAGCCCGACGCCTTCTTAGCTCGCAAACAGGCCGCCAAGGTGATTGCCGTTCACAAAGCGTGGCGGTGAAATACTACCGGTGGGCGGCACCGGCGGCTTGACATCAACATCTTGATGGCACGGCCGTTGCATGAGTACACTGCCCACCAGGTAGGTGGCGGACCTGGAGCGCAAGGCCAAGCGCTCGGTCGACCACCGCCCTCCCCACACCCTCTGGGATCCACAGTCCCAGGGGGTGCTCGCCTTAAAAGGGTTCGCCTAGTGATCTAGACCCGCAGCAGAACGACGTCGCCGCCCTCTGCAGCCCCTTCCAGCGTCCACAGCACTGGCACCCGGCTTTCACCGAGTTGGGGCGGGGACCGGTCGGCCCTTTCGGGTTGTCGAGTTGTGGCTTCTTCCGGCCCCGTCGCGTGGTCTAGCTCACCAGGCAGGGGCTACGGTACGCCGGCCGCGACGGCCCTGGCTAGGCGCACCGGCTGCCCATTTGCGCCTGATGTGGGTACTGTTTTTGCACCCGTATGATTCAACTCGATGGCGGTTCACGAGGGCGTGGTGGTCGGCGTACCGGGCTCGGCCGGCGTGTTTCGCACCCAGTACGTCGATCTCCCAGCGCCGCTCGAGCTGGACTGCGGACGGTCGCTCGAGCACGTCCGCATCGCCTACGAGATGTATGGCCGACTGTCGCCGGCCAGGGACAACGTCGTGCTGGTGTGCCACGCGCTCAGCGGCGACGCGCACGCGGCAGGCTGGAGCGACGAGCCGGAAGCGCCGAGCGCCGTCGACGGTTTCGGCGCCGACGACCGCGGCATCAAACCGCGTGGCGGGCTGGGCTGGTGGGACGGCATGATCGGCCCGGGCAAGGCCTTCGACACCGACCGCTACTGCGTCGTGTGCACCAATCTGATTGGCTCGTGCCGCGGCTCGACCGGGCCCAGCTCCATCAACCCCGACACAGGCCAGCCCTACGGCCTGGACTTTCCCGTGATCACCGTGGCTGACATGGTGCGCGCCGAGAAACGCGCGCTAGAGGTGCTTGGCATCGAACGTCTGCTGGCTGTCGGTGGCGGCTCACTGGGCGGCATGCGCGCGCTCGAATGGACGGTGGCGTATCCCGACAGCGTCCGCTCGTGCATTTCGATTGCCAGCACGGCGCGGCTAGCAAGCCAGGGGGTGGCCTGGAATGCCATCGCGCGCAACGCGATCATGGCCGACCCGGCCTGGCAGGGTGGGTACTACTACGGCACCGGGCGGGCGCCGACAGCCGGGGTTGGCATTGCGCGCATGGTGGGCCACGTGACCTACCTGTCGGCCGAGTCGATGCGCGAGAAATTCGACCGCCGCCTGCAAGATCGTGACGGATACTCCTTTAGCTTGACTGAG
This sequence comes from uncultured bacterium, assembly GCA_966426465.1. Classification (GTDB taxonomy): domain Bacteria; phylum Chloroflexota; class UBA6077; order UBA6077; family CF-72; genus CF-72. The sequence goes on from CBJLVJ010000467.1 coordinate 1,557, forward strand.
CCCGACTTCGCCGTCGAAAGTTATCTGCGCTATCAGGCCGACAGCTTCGCGCGTCGCTTCGACCCGAACAGCTACCTGTACATCTCGCGCGCCCTGACCTATTTCGACCTCGCGCGCGACTACGGCGGCGGTTCCCTCGAGCGGGCGTTGTCAAACGTCTCAGCGCGCTATTTGCTGCTGTCGTTCTCGTCGGACTGGCTGTACCCGCCGCGCGACTCGCAGGACCTCGAACGAGCCCTGCGGGCCAACGGCAAGCGCGTCGAACACCACCTGATCGAGGCGAGCTACGGCCACGATTCGTTTCTGCTCGAAGAGGCGCGCCAGGCGCCGATCATTGCCGCCTTCCTGGAGGAGGTCATGCAGCATGACTGACCCGCGCGCGTTCGGCTTCGATACACGAGCGGTACACGCCGGGCAGCGGCCCGACCCATACACCGGCGCTCGCGCGGTGCCGATTTTCCAGACCACAAGCTACGTGTTCGAGGACACCGAGTCGGCTGCCGCCTACTTCAACCTTCAGGAATACGGCAACACGTATTCGCGCATCATGAACCCGACGGTCGCGACGTTCGAAGAGCGCGTCGCCAGCCTGGAGGGCGGCGCAGGTGCTGTAGCTTTCGCCAGCGGTCTGGCAGCGCAAGCCGCGGCGCTGTTCACGATGCTGCAGCCGGGCGATCACATCGTGGCCTCGGGCGCCCTGTACGGCGGGTCGGTCACCCAGCTCAAGCACCTCTCGCGCAAGCTCGGGCTGCTGCTGACGTTCGTCGATCCCGACGATCTGGACGCCTGGAAAAAGGCGCTGCGGGATGAGACGAAGCTGCTGTTCGGCGAGACCATCGGTAATCCGGGCGGCAACGTGCTCGATATCCAGGCCGTGGCTGACGTTGCCCATGCGTTTGGGGCGCCGCTCATGGTGGACAACACCTTCGCCACGCCGTACTTGTGTCGGCCGATCGAGTTCGGGGCCGACATCGTGGTCCACTCGGCGACCAAGTTCATCGGCGGACATGGCACGAGCATCGGCGGCGTGGTGGTCGAAGCAGGCACGTTCAACTGGTCAAACGGCCGCTACCCGGTCGTCGCCGATCCTTCGCCGGCCTATCACGGATTGGCCTTTCACGAGACGTTCGGCATGTATGGCTACCTGATGAAGCTCCGATCTGAATCGCTACGCGACCTGGGCGGCTGCATGAGCCCGTTCAACGCGTTCCTGTTCCTGCAGGGGCTGGAGACGCTGCCGCTGCGCATGGAGCGCCACGTTCAGAACGCGCTCGGCGTGGCGCGCTTCCTGGAGCAGCACCCGGCCGTGCACAGCGTGCGCTACGCGGGGCTGCCGGGCAGCCGCTACGCGCCGCTCGTCGCCAGGTATCTGCCGAGGGGCGCCGGCGCCGTGTTCGCCTTCGACCTGCTCGGCGGCCGCGAGGCTGGCCAGCGCTTCATTCAAACGCTGCGGTTGTGGAGCCACCTGGCCAACGTTGGCGACGCCAAGAGCCTGGTCATCCACCCGGCCAGCACGACCCACCGTCAGCTGTCCGACGACGAGCTGGTGGCAGCGGGCATCAGCGCTGGCACGATCCGCCTGTCGGTCGGGCTCGAGACGCTGGATGATTTGCTCTGGGACCTCGAACGGGGGCTGGCGGCGGCGAGCCAGGCGCGGGTCGACGGTGTGGCCGTGGAGGTGCCGGCATGACCGACAGCGGTGTGGTCTGCGCGCTGCCGGACCGCTCGGGGGCTGCCGATATACGCAAGTACCAGGACCCGGTGGTGATCCGCGAGATCCTGCAGACCGCTCGAACGATTGCCATCGTCGGGCTGTCGTCGAATCCGCTGCGGCCGAGCAACTATGTGGGGTTCTATCTGCAGCGGCATGGGTACCGCGTGGTGCCGGTGAATCCGAATGAGCGGGAAGCGCTGGGCGAGCCGGCGTACGCGCGGCTGAGTGACATCCCGTTTGACGTGGACGTGGTGGATGTCTTTCGGGCGCCGCCCTTTGTGCCGGCGGTAGCCGAGGAGGCTGTCGCTATCGGCGCGAGGGCGCTGTGGTTGCAGTTCGGCGTGATCAGCGGCCAGGGCGCGCAGATTGCCGAGCGGGGCGGCCTGAAAGTGGTCATGGACCGCTGCATAAAAGTCGAGCACGCCCGCAATCTCGGGCGCATGCACTGGCTCGGCTTCAACACCGGCGTCGTGGTCGC
>CBJLVJ010000468.1:0-3743 GCA_966426465.1 uncultured bacterium
AGGCGCGGTCCGCGAACGGCCCGCGTGACGAACAATCGAGGCGGCTCGAAGTCGATGACCTCGGTTTCGCCCTCCAGCGACTGGCCGAGCAGCCTGCCGCTGAAGATCGCGCGTGAGCCGAGACAGACCGGCTGCTCGGGCGTCGCGCGTCGCGCCTTGTCGACCGACACGTTCCACTCGGGCAGCCGCTCAGGCGTGCAGATCAGCTCGAACAGCCGCTCAGCCGGCGCTCGGATCACGATGTTCGCCCGCAAACTGAGACTCATCGAGACGTACGTCTATTCCTGGTGCTCCTGGGCCATGTCATCCTGAGCTTGCGAAGGATCCGCTGCTCGTTCCGAACGTCGGAGCAGCGGATCCTTCGTCGTGCCGCGTTCAGGATTGCGTGCACCCTGTGGTACGGGAAGCATTCAGCGTAGAGCACCTCCCCAGGGGGGGTCCCCTCCGGGGAAATGTTCTTTACATTGCGCCGCGTTCGGGCGCCGTCGAGGCGTCCACCTTGGACTTGTAGTCGGCCATGATGCGGTTCGTGTCAACCTGGTCCATCTCGTCGACGTACCCCCAGGCCACGACGGCCACGGCGTGGTCCATGTCCTGGTAGGGCGTGATCACCAGGTGGCGAACGCCGACCAGACTCGACTTCGGCGCGCTGTCATACACCTGGCCAAGCTGCTGCACACAGGCCGAGTCGCACAGGTCAGGCCGATACAGGATCGCCACTGCGCCGTGTTCGAGCATGTGCACCCAGCGTCCGGGGGTCAGCGGCGTGTCCCACATGCGGTACTCCGCCGCCTGCGGCAGCGTGCCGTAGTGCATGCCTGACGATGGCGGCCGGTGCGAGTAGCTCAGCGGCGAGCCCTCGTCCACGTGGCTGGCCGGTTCGGTTGTGACCTGCTGCATGCTGCCCTGGACGGGCCGTGGGAAGAACAGGAACGCGACGACGAGCGCCGCGGCGACCAGCACGATAATGCCAGCCCCCCAGGTCAGGCGCTTGCGGCGCTCCTGGGCGCGGACCTGCTCGATCTTGCGCCGCTGCTCCTCGATGCGCCGCTGGCGCGATGTCACTCGTTCGGATGTCTGAGTCATGCGGGGGCCCCCGGTTCAGTGAGTGGATTGGGCTCGTCGGCCCGCGCGCCTGGCCGCGCTAACGCCACCGACGCCAACGGCTCCCCGCCGATGGTGAGCAGGTTGCGCACGCTGAGGACAAGCGGCACCGTGCCTACGACTTCAAGAGCGGCCTGTTGGACGGCTTCCGACGGCACTTCGCCCCGCAGCATCACGATGCCATGGCGAGCATCGACACGGATCACGTACGGTGCGGTGCGCTCGTCCCGCGCCAGCGCATCCGCGACGGCGCGCACCACCTCAGGGTCGGCGATCAGGTCATTGGTGACCGAATCGACCTCCTGCATGCGCTCGACCAGTACGCTGGCGATCAGCTTCTGGGGCATGCTGCGCACGCGCCCGCGCAGGCGGACGCTGTTGCCGGTCACGTCGATGAAGATCTCGGCGTGTGAGGCGCGCAGTGGCTCGTAGTCCCACAGAGTGCGTCGCACGCGCGAGTAGACGCGCTTCTCGGTGCGCTCCAGATCGCGCTCTGGCGCACGAACAACCCAGCTCACCTTATCTCGCCATCCGTCGTCTTCGAAGCACTGGCGCGAGCACCAGGCCAGTTGCGAACCCCCCCAGATGCGCCCACCAGGCGATGCCCGTGCTGGAGGTCAGCGAGGCGACACTGCTGAACACCTGTGTGGCTAGCCATAGGAGAAGGAGCAGCAGTGTAGGAGCAGTCTCGACAACAGACAAGAATAGCACGGGGGCGAGTGTACCCAGCGTCGCGCCGGGGTAGAGCACCAGGTGCGCGGCGATGACGCCAGCAATGGCCCCGCTCGCGCCCACGGCCGGCGTTTGCGAGGTCGGCTGGGCCACCAGGTAGGCCACACTGCCGACCAGGGCGCTGGCCACGTACAGCACGGCGAATCGGGTAGGGCCGACGCGCCGTTCGACCGCCGGTCCGAACACGCCCAGGTACAGCAAATTGGACAGCAGGTGCAGCCAGCCGGCGTGCAGGAAGGTGCTGGTCAGCAGCGTCGCCAGCGCCGCGCGGCCCTCGGCGCCGAACACGTCGCTCGGGACCAGCCCCCAGCGGCGCACAAAGCTATCAACCTCGCCGCCCTGCGCCAGCTCTAGCGCAAACGCGGCGAGGTTGATCGCGATCAAGCCCACGGTGACCATCGGCGAGGGTCAAACCCATTGTCGCCGCTCCCGCGGAACTCGTCGCGCTCGGCTCGTGCCTTCGAGACGTCAGGCCGGAGCCGGCACGGGCGCCGGGGCTTTGCTGAAGGTCAGGCTGCCCTCGGCACCCTGGTCGACCACGATGTGGTCGCCGTCGACGAACTGGCCCTGGAGCATGCGCACGGCCAGTGGCTGGACCAGGTCCTTCTGGATCGTCCGCTTCAGTGGCCGAGCGCCGTACACGGGGTCGAACCCGGCCCGAGCGATCTCCTGCGCGGCGGCGGGCGTCAGGTCCAGCGACATCTTGCGCTCCTCGAGCCGCTTGCGCAGTCCGCGCAGCTGGATCTCGACGATGCGCTGGATCTGCTCCAGGCCAAGCGCGTGGAAGATGACGATCTCGTCGATGCGGTTGAGCAGCTCAGGTCGGAAGTGTGTCCGCACCGCGTCCATGACCCGCTCGCGAATCTCGTCCTCGCTGAGTCCGCGCTCCGTGATCCACTGCGAGCCAAGGTTGCTGGTCATGATCACGATGGTGTTGCGGAAGTCGACCGTGCGCCCCTGCGCGTCGGTCAGCCGTCCGTCGTCCAGCAGCTGCAGCAGCACGTTGAGCACTTCGGGGTGGGCCTTCTCTACCTCGTCGAACAACACCACCGAGTACGGACGCCGCCGCACGGCTTCGGTCAGCTGACCGGCCTCTTCGTAGCCCACGTAGCCTGGCGGCGCGCCGATCAGACGCGAGACGGTGTGCTTCTCCTGGTACTCGCTCATGTCGATGCGCACCAGCGCCTGCTCGTCGTCGAACAGGAACTCCGCCAGCGCTCGCGCCGTCTCGGTCTTGCCCACGCCGGTCGGTCCCAGGAACAGGAACGAGCCCAGCGGCCGATTCGGATCTTGCAGCCCAGCCCGCGCTGCGCGCACCGTGTTGGCTACGGCGACGATCGCCTCCTCCTGGCCCACCACGCGCTCGCGCAAGCGCTCCTCCATCTGCAGGAGCTTCTCGACCTCGCCTTCGAGCAGCTTGCTGACCGGCACCCCGGTCCACTTGCTGACCACGTTGGCAATGTCTTCCTCGGTGACCTCTTCTTTGACCAGTGTTCGGCCATCATGGCTGCGCTCGCGCTGTCGCTCTTCAGCTTCGGCGCGCTGCTGCTCCAGCTGGCGGATCTCGTACTGCAGCCGAGCGGCACGCTCCCAGTCGGCACGCTGTGTGGCCTGCTCCAGCTCCAGCCGCTTCTGGTCGAGCTGCTCCTGGAGCCGACCGACCGCGTTCAGCTGCTCGAGCTCGGCCTGCCATTGCGCCTCCAGCGCCGTCGCCTGCTCCTTCAGGCCGGCCAGCTCCTGCTCGATTCGCTCCAGCCGCTCTTTCGACGCCGGGTCCGTTTCTTTGCGCAGCCCCTCACGTTCGATCTCGAGCTGCATGATGCGGCGCCGCACTTCGTCCAGCTCGGCCGGTGCGCTGGTCGCTTCCATGCGCAGCCGCGCCGCCGCTTCGTCGACCAGGTCGATGG
>CBJLVJ010000469.1:0-3739 GCA_966426465.1 uncultured bacterium
CTGGCCCTCGTGGGCGTGGTGCTGGTGAGCGGTACGCTGTCCATCAGTGAGATCGTGACCCGGCAAGCCCAGTCGGTTCCGTTCGTGATCCTGCAGCCACTCGGCTTCCTGCTGTACTTCACCGCCGCCATCGCCGAGACCAACCGCGCACCTTTCGACCTGCCCGAGGCCGAGCAAGAGCTGGTGGCCGGCTATCACACGGAGTACAGCGGCTTCCGTTTCGGCCTGTACTACATCGCCGAGTACGTCAATCTGCTGACCGTCTCGGCCATCGCCGCGACGGTGTTCTTCGGCGGCTGGACCGGTCCATTCAACGTGCTGAACGGACCATGGTGGCTGCTGATCAAGATGACCGTGTTCGCGTTCGTGTTCGTGTGGCTGCGCGCCACACTGCCGCGACTGCGCTACGACCAGCTCATGCGGCTGTCATGGGGCGTGCTGTTGCCGCTCGGCCTGCTGAACGTGCTGGTTACCGCGGTGCTCGTCGTTCTGTTCACCGGAGGCGCTCATGCTTGACGGCGCGCGAGGCCTGGCCAAAGGCTTCTGGACTACTCTGCGGCACGCGGCGCAGCCGCCCATCACCGTGCCGTACCCGGAAGTCAAACGTCCGGTGCCGCCCGCGTTCCGCGGTCGCCACCGCCTGTTCCGACACGAGGACGGGCTAGAGCGATGTATCGGCTGCGAGCTGTGCGCGGCGGCGTGTCCGTCGAGCGCCATCTACGTTCAGGCCGCCGACAACGATCCGGCCCACCCGGTGTCCACCGGCGAACGCTACGCCACCGTGTACGAGATCAACATGATCCGCTGCATCTTCTGTGGCTACTGCGAAGAGGCGTGTCCGGTGGATGCGATCCGCCTCGGGCCCGAATACGAGCTGGCTGACTTCGATCGCGCCGACTTCGTCTACACCAAGGAGATGCTGCTCGATCCTGAGAAGTACGCGCCGCGCCGGCAGTACCACGCCGACGTCGACCAGCAGGACCCTGAGCTACGGCGGGAGATCCCCGACGACCTGGACCTGGGCGAGGTGTACCGCACCCACCGCCCGCTGGATGCCCCGATCGACTCGCCGCCCGAGCAGCGCCACCACCCGCTCGCGTGATGGCGAACGTGCGCTGATGGACGCGCTCTTTGTTCCACTCCTGGTGGGCTGCCTGGTGGCGATCGCCTCAGCGCTGGGCGTCGTGCTCGCGCACCGGCCGATCTACTCGGCGATCTACCTGCTGGTCCACAGCCTGAGCCTGGCAGGCCTGTACGGGGTGCTGGCGGCGCCCATGGTCGCCGTCGGCCAGGTCATCATCTACTCAGGCGCGATCGTGGTCCTGTTCCTGTTCGTGGTCACCTTGCTACCTTCCGGCGGCCGCGAGCTCGGCCCGACTGGTAGCCGCGTGGCTGCCGGCGCCATCGCCGGCGGAGCTCTCGTGGTCGCCCTGGCCGCCGCCCTGGCCGTCGGCTCGCCACCAACACCGGTCGGCGACGCAGACCTCGGCGTTCTGGCGGTTGGACGGTCGCTGTTTGGACCGCTGCTCGTGGCGTTCGAGCTCACCGCGCCGCTCCTGTTGGTCGCGATCATCGGAGCGGTCGTGATCTGGCGCCGCCACGAGCCAAGGCCGCGCACCGCGGTCCCGACGAAAGTCACCGAGCCGCGCCGTCTGGTGATGCACCGATGCGCTCCGAAATGCTCGTCCTGGCAACAGCGGTGGCGCTGTTTGCGGTCGGCGCGGCGGGCGCGTTGCTGCACCGCCACCCCGTCTCGATGCTGATGGCCATCGAGGTGATGCTGAACGCGGCGAACCTGTTGATCGTCCTGGCTGCGCGTGTGCGCGGGCAGGCGGACGGCGAAGCGGCGGCGCTGGTGGTGCTCGTGCTGGCCGCGGCGGAGGCAGTCATCGGCCTGGCCCTGGCGCTGGCCCTGTTCAGACCCAAACTGGTCGCAGACGTCGACGATGCCGCGGAGCTGCGCGGATGATGGGCCTGCTGGCATGGGCCTGGCTCTTCACCCTGCCCGGCCTCGTGCTCACTGCCCTGGGTGTACCGAGGGGCAGGCGCCAGGCTGGCTATGCCAGTCTGGCCGGGCCGTTCGTGCTGCTCGTTGTGGCGGTGATCGCCCTGATTGGTGGCGGGTCGAGCAGCGTCGCGTTCGAGAACTGGCTGCCGTTTTTGCCGGACGGCGCCTACCGCGCCCTGGCCGACGAATTGAGCGCGCTCATGCTGGCCATCCTGGGCTTCGTGGCCGCCGTGGTGTACGTCTATTCGCTCGGCTACATGGCCGACGATCCCGGTCGGCGGCGCTTCTTCGTGTACCTGGACCTGTTCGTGGCCACCATGGCCGTGCTGGTCCTGGCGGGCAACCTGGCGGTGCTGCTGATCGGCTGGACAGGTGTCGGCATCTCGAGCTTTCTGCTGATCTCGTTCTGGCGCGACCGTCCGGGCACCCTCAGCGCGGGCTTGCAAGCGCTGGCCGCCAACGCCGTGGGCGACGGCGCGCTGCTGCTGGCCGCCTCGATCGTCCCGACCGGGTGTGGCGCGCTGGTCAACCTGGGTAACCAGCAATGCACGGCAGGCATCGGCGGCGCTGAGCTGCTGGCGCTGCTGCTGTTCGTCGCGGCCGCGGCCAAGTCAGCCCAGGGGCCGCTGTATTTCTGGCTGCCGAACGCCATGGCTGGCCCGACGCCGATCAGCGCGCTGATCCACGCCGCGACGATGGTCGCCGCGGGCGTGTACGTACTGGTGCGTACGCACGCGTTGCTGGCGCTGGCGCCCCAGGTCAGCCTGTGGATTGCCGTGGTGGGCACCGCCACGGCCGTCGCCGCCAGCCTGGCGAGCGTCTTTCAGGGCAACTTCAAGAAGGGCATCGCGTACTCGACCATTGCCCAGCTCGGTTACATGTTCGCGGGCGTGGGGGTCGGCGCACCGTTCACCGGACTCTTCCACCTGTTCACCCACGCATCGTTCAAGGCGCTGCTGTTCCTGGCCGCGGGCATCGTCATCCACGGCGCGGGTGGACTGGAGTCCCTCGGCGACCTGCGTGGCCTGGGCCGATTCTTCGCCTTCAGTCTGTGGGGATTTCTCATCGGCTCGCTGGCGCTGATCGGCACACCGCTCGTCACGGCCGGCTCGTTCAGCAAGGACGCGATCATTGACGCCGCGTTGGCCAATCAGCCGGTGATCGGGTGGATCCTGCTGCTGAGCGTGACCCTGACTGGCGTGTACATCGGCCGTCTGTTTGGCATCGTGTACCTGGCCGAGGCGAGAGACCCGCACGCCGTCCACCACGACCCGGGCTCGGAGCGACCCATGAACTGGTCGATCGTGCCGCTCATGCTGGGCTCGATCGTGCTGGGGTGGGCGGGTTACTGGCTACGGACCATCCTCGAAGGCCCATTGGGTCCGATCGAGCCCCTGCCGCCAGTGCTGAATCTGACGGGCGGTCTGGCGTTCATCCTCGGCGCCGCCGGCTTCGTGGGCGCTGCCTGGTACGTGCGCCGGCCGACCTTCGCCCTCGAGCCGACGGAGACCTCCTATCGCGCTGACGCCTGGGTCAGGATCATCGCCGACGCCGGCTATGCCGCGACTGGCGCGCTAGCCCGCGCCCAGTCGGGCGTGCTGCCGCGCTACGCGTTCGGCTCGATCGTGGCCATCGCCCTCATCCTGCTGATACGAGTGAGCCTGCGGTGACACCCGTCTACCAGGCCATCGGCGTGCTCGTGCTCGGCGCCGTGGTGTTGCTGCTCCTGGT
>CBJLVJ010000470.1:0-3739 GCA_966426465.1 uncultured bacterium
TTCTTGCAGTGCCAGTAGACCGCTCGCGGCGCCAGCGCGACGATGGCGGCCTCGGCTGTCTCCTCCGGAAACTCGTAGTGCCAGTAGATGTTGCCGAGGTCCGGGTTGGCGCCGACGTTCGGCAGTCCAACCAGGTCCAGCAGATGCAGCGTCGCCGCCGAGTTGTCGGCAAGTGAGCCCTGGTGGACCTCAACGGCGATGCTTACGTTGAGGTCGGCCGCTGAGTGTCCGGCATCGCGCAGGCGCTCCGCGGTCAGGATGAAGTCTTGCTCGGAGGCGGTTCGGCTGGCGCCTTGCGACACCTGCTCGCCCTGGCGCCCCGAGCCCGGTCCGTCCGGATGTGTCGGCGGACTGACCAGCGCCGTGTTGACGATGGGCGCCCCGGCCCAGCTCGCGTAGCGGATAGCCAGCTCGAGCCGCCGCACCGCGCGGTCGGCGCTGAGCGCGTGATGCAGCGCGCCGCCGGCACGGACGGCGCCCACCTCCAGCCCGTGGTCGTGCAGCTCGGTCGCCAGCGCGCGCGCCGCGCGCTCGTCCGCTGCTTCGTCGACGGGAACCTCGACGGCGTCGAAGCCCATGGCTTTCACGAGGGGAAGGTAACGGCGGCGCTCCGCCGCGGGTGGCATCTGTCCGAATTGGTCGCGCGCGCTGGGGTAGAACACCCCGCGACGCAGCGCATAGCACAGCTTCACGAACGCCATGGTAAGCCACTGCCCCCCGATGGCTAACGCCAGGGCCCGGACCCGCGCGGGGCTGGCGTTAATTTAAGGACATGGTCGCGGCGGTTGAGGCGGTGGCGTTGCGGAAGGTGTTCCGCACCAGGCACAAGGCGGCCGGGCTCGGGGCTGCTCTGAGCGGACTGGTCGCGCCACGCTACCGCGACGTGGAGGCCGTCGCGGGCATCGACCTGCACATCGAGCCGGGTGAGCTGCTGGCGTTCATCGGCCCGAACGGCGCTGGCAAATCGACCACCATCAAGATGCTCACCGGCATCCTCTACCCGACCTCGGGTGAGGCGCAGGTGCTGGGTCTCGTCCCGTGGCGCGACCGCCAGAAGCTCTCGTTCCGCATCGCTTCGGTGTTCGGTCAGCGCTCACAGCTCTGGTACCACCTGCCCGCGGCGGACAGCCTGGAATTGCTGGCGCACATCTACGAGCTCGATCGCACGACCTATCAGAGCCGGCTGCGCCAGCTCGTCTCGCAGTTCGAGATCGACGACCTGCTGCACGTGCCCGTGCGCAAGCTGAGCCTGGGCGAACGGATGCGTTGCGAGATTGTCGGCTCGCTGCTCCACCGACCCTCCATCGTGTTTCTGGACGAGCCGACGATCGGACTGGACGTGGTGGCGAAGCAGCACATCCGCCAGCACATTCGTGAGCTGAACGAGCGCGAGGGAACCACCGTCTTTCTCACGTCGCACGACGCCGGCGACGTGGAGCAGCTGTGTCGACGAGTGATCATCATCAACCACGGCCGAGTCGTCTTCGATGACTCCGTGCCAGCGCTGAAGCAGCGCTTCCTGCGCAGCAAGCGAATCGAGCTGAAACTGCTGGAGCCGATCGCCGAATTCCGGCTGCCTGGAGTCCAGGTCATCCGCCACGACGAGTTCGACCTGGTGGTCGAAGTCGATACCCGGCTCCAGCCGATCGAGTCCGCCGTCGCCGCGCTGATGGCGACCGCCCGCGTCGCAGACGTGAGTATCGAGGACCCACCCCTGGAGGACATCATCGCTCTCATGTATAGCCAGCCTTCTTCCCCGGAGGGGACCCCTCGGTGAGGCACACTCAACGCTCTTCCCCGGAGGGGACCCCTGGGTCAGGGCATGCCTTTGAGTTAGACGAGCATGGGCGTGCGGGGCGGAGAGCTTTCTCGCGGATGCGGCACCATGAGCGCAGGCTATCCATAGAGGTAGAGCGGTCGATCTTATGAAGTACCTCGTGATCGCGCGGACGCGGCTCATCGGGGCGTTGATGTACGACCGTGACTTGCTGGTGCGCTCGGTGTTCATGCTGGTCATCATGGTGACCTTCGCGCAGCTATGGACGACCACCTACGCGGCGATCGGCCAGCCGGTGGTGGCCGGCTTCAGCCTGCGCGACCTGGTGTGGTACCTGGTGATCACCGAGATCGTGGCGCTGAGCACGCCACGCATCGCCCAGACCATCGACACCGAGGTCCGCTCAGGCGACGTGGCGTACGCGCTGGCGCGACCGTACAGCTACCCCGCGTACCACCTGGCGAGCTTCTGGGGCGAAACGCTGGTGCGTCTGCCGTGCAACCTGCTGGTCGGCGCCGCCGTCGCGTTCATCGCGGTCGGACCGCCCTCGACCAGCCCGGCAGCCGTCCTCGCAACCATCCTGCTCATCACCGGAGCGATCACGCTGAAAGGCATCCTGGACATCCTGGTCGGCCTGTCGGCATTCTGGGTCGAAGACACGCAGCCGGCCGAGTGGATCTACGCCAAGTTTGTCATCACCATCGGCGGTCTGCTGCTGCCACTCGAGCTCTTTCCAGACTGGCTGGCGGCGATCGCCCGCGCGCTGCCATTTGCCTCCATGGCCTACGCGCCGGCACGCGTCTTCGTCGGCTTCGACTGGACCGTTTTCGCCCCGCTGGTCGTCACGCAAGTGACCTGGCTGGTGATCTGCTGGCTGGCAGTCGTGCTGGTGTTCGGGCGCGCCGCGCGGCGGGTCGTGGCGCACGGTGGTTGACGTGCGAACCACGGTCCGCTTCTTCCTGAAGTACCTGAGCCTGAACCTGTCAGCGGCGGCCGAATATCGCGCAGCCTTCCTCGTCCAGGCGCTCGGCATGATGCTCAACGACGTCGTGTTCGCCGTCTTCTGGGTGCTCTACTTCGCGCGGTTCCCGAATGTCGGAGGCTGGGAGCCGCGCGACATCGCCCTGCTCTGGGCGGTGGCCGCCACGTCGATTGGACTGTCCTCGGCGCTGCTGGGCAATTGCGGCCGATTGGCGACGATCGTCGTGCAAGGCCAGCTCGATTATTACCTGGGCTTACCCAAAGACACGCTGTTGCACGTGCTGGTCAGCCGCTCGGGTCTGGCCGGCTGGGGCGACGTGTGCTTCGGCTTGCTCGCATACGTGGTTTTCGGGCGGTTGGATCCGCCGTCGCTGGCGCTGTACGTGGTGCTGGTCACGCTGAGCATGCTGGTGTACGTGGCGTTCAACGTCCTCGCCGGCAGCCTGGCGTTCTGGATTGGCAACGCGGAAGCGACCGCGTACCAGGCCCAGCAGGCGGCCATCAACTTCTCGCTGTATCCCGGTGCGATGTTCCACGGCTGGATCCGGGTACTGCTCTTCACGGCGATTCCGGCAGGGTTCATCAGTCACCTGCCGGTGGAGCTGCTGCGTAGATTCGATCCGCTGCTCCTGGTGGGGTTGATCGCCTTCACCGCCGTGAGCGCCATAGCCGCGGTGGCGGTCTTTCGGGCTGGCCTGCGCCGATATGAGTCGGGCAACCTGGTCGTGCTGCGCGGATAACCTCTCAGTGCATCAACATGGCACTGCTCGAGGTACACAACCTGGCGGCTGACTACGGCGACGTACGCGCGGTGTGGGACGTCTCGCTCGAGGTAGACGCGGGCGAAATCGTCGCGCTGATTGGCCCCAATGGAGCCGGCAAGACCACGCTCATGGGCTGCATTTCCGGCCTCCACCGCCCCAGCCATGGCAGCATCAGCTTCGACGGCTCACCGCTGCATACGCTGCCGGCTCACCGCGT
>CBJLVJ010000471.1:0-3737 GCA_966426465.1 uncultured bacterium
GCGGTGGTCGGCCTCGAGACCCTGGCCCTGAGCGCTGTCACGCTCGTGGCGCTCGGCGCCGGCGAGCGGGCGCTCGAGGCCGCCTTCAAATACCTGGTGCTGGGCGGGATCTCCCTGGCAGCGCTGTTGTTCGGCCTGGGGCTGGTCATCCTGGGCGCCGGCTCTGTCGGCTTCCCAACCGCGCCTCAGGTCGCAAGTAGCCCGCTGGTGCTGGCCGGCGCCGTGCTCGTGGGCATGGGCTTCGCGTTCGAGCTGGCGCTGTTTCCGCTGCACTGGGGCGCGCTCGACGCGTACACGGCTGCCGCCCCGTCGCTGGCGGGGTTCGTCATGAGCGCCAGCAAGCTGGCCGCGGCCTTCGCCATCGGTCGACTGGTGCTGGCGGCGGGCGTCCAGGTGTCGCAGATCCTGATCTGGGTCGGCTGCCTGACCATCATCTGGGGCACGTTCGGTGCGCTAGGCCAGGCGGCCGATCTGCGGCGCATGCTGGCCTACTCGGCGATCACGCACGCCGGCTTCATCGGCCTCGCGCTCGGCTCGGGCCCGAACGGTCCGACGACAGGTGCCTTCTACGCCGCGGCGTACGGCAGCATGGCCATGCTCGTCTTCGCCGCGCTGGCAGGTCACCGCGAGCCCCAGCTCCGCAGCCTCGGCCCGCTGCGTGCAGTGGCGCTCGCACTCGGCCTGTTCTCGCTCGCCGGGGTTCCGCCCACGCCTGGCTTCTGGGCCAAGCTGGCGGTGCTGGTGGTGGCCTGGCAGGCGGCTGGTCCGCTGCCGACGTTGATCGCCATCGCCGGCGGTGTCTTCAGCGTGCTGTACTACCTGCGGCCGTTGCCGGACCTGTTCGCGGCAGTGCGCGGTGATGGCGCAGCCGCGCGAGCAGTGCTCGTACCCGGCGTGCTTGTGTCGACACTCGCGGTGGTTGCGTTAGGCCTGTTCCCAGGCATCGCCTGGATGCTCGCTCGCGCGGGCTAAAGGGCCATATCACGCGGCACGCCCCGTGCGTATGCCACGCTTTGTCATCCTATGGCCAACACCCCTGTCGGACACGCCACGACCAGGAGTCCACGCTACGCGTTAGGGCCGGGCGCCGACCTGCCCATCGCGCGGATCGTCGCCGTGTTGCTCATCTTGCTGCCGGTTGGCGCAGTCCTGCTGGCCAGCAGCCTGGCGAAATCGGGCCCTTCCCAGGAGGCCCAGGAGATTGCCAGCTTCAATCCGCGCGCGATCTTCGCCGACAACACGCCCCATTTTCTGCCCACGCCCGTCGCGGCTCTGCCGGCTGAAGCGAACGCCGGGCCGCCCGCGCCGTCAGCCGATGAGCAGGCCGCCACGCAGGCGACCACCGAGCGAGTGAAAGTCGCCAACACGGGCGGCGTGGGCGCCATCCTGCGAGCCGATCCACCGCGCGGCCGCCAGGTGGCTGCCCTGCGCGACGGGATGGTGCTGCAGGTGCTCGAACACCAGCAGCTGCCCGACGGCTCGGAGTGGCTGCACGTGCGCACCAACGACGGCGCCGAGGGCTGGGTCTTCTCGCGCCTGGTCGCCCCGGCCGACTAGCCGTCGCAAACAAGGCAGCACGTCACGCCGGCGGAGCAGCACGGACCGAGTCGAACTGGCACGCGTCCTGCACGCCCAAACTCCGTATGCCTCGTGAGCGATGCCTCGTGAGCGCTCATAGCGGAAAGACCGGGTGGTAGTCAAGGGGGAATAACAGGAGCCGAATTTTTGTTCTAAAGGTCATGGATCCGAGCACGCTTGTAACGTCGTCGAGCGCTACTTCGTTGGTTCGGCTGAAACGCGACCGTTCAGCGCGTGGCAGTCGCGCCTGCAAGGGTCCTGTCCAAAAACCCTTGACGAACTCGACACGTGTGGTACGATGCGGTAGCAGACTTGTCCGCCGCGGTGCGAGCTATGCATTCGACGCAGCTTGCAGCCAGGCGGCACCAAGCCGCCGCTCGGCCGCAACGGTTGGGGCGGCTTTTTTGACCCCTCTACGGGGGCCCAGGAGTAACCAAATACAGTGAGCCTTGATCTTCTGCACGAAACTGAAGAACTCCTTAGCCCCGAGCTGACCGAGCGAGGCGATTCGGAGGCTGAGTCCGAAACCACCACAGCTGAGCCAATCAGCCGGTTCGGGCTGCTGTCCGAAGAGCTCTCCGGCGGTGCCGGGGCAATGTACCTCCGCGAAATCGCCCATCACGAACTGTTGACTGCTCAGGAGGAGGTCTCGCTGGCGCAGCGCCTCGAAGCCGGCAAAGCCGCCCTGCGCGAGCTGGCGACCGCCGACGAGACGCTCGAGCCAACGCACCGCTTCGAGCTCGAGCATCTGGCCGAGGATGGCGAACGCGCTCGCCGTCGGCTGATCGAGTGCAACCTGCGTCTGGTTGTCTCGGTTGCTCGGCGCTACCTGGGCCGCGGCCTGTCCTTCCTTGACCTCGTGCAGGAGGGCAATATCGGCCTTCAGATCGGCGTCGAGAAGTACGACTGGCGCCGTGGATTCCGCTTCAGCACGTACGTGTACTGGTGGATCCGCCAGGCGGTCACGCGTGCCATTGCCGACCAGAGCCGCACGATTCGTCTGCCGGTGCACGTCACCGAGTTCCTGACCAAGACAGCGCGCGCCGAGCGCGAGCTGGCGGCGGAGCTTGGTCGTGAGCCGACCGTCGACGAGGTCGCCCAGTTCCTGGATATCGACCCCGAGCGCATCAACGAGGCTCGGCGTGCTGCGCGCATGCCGCTGTCGCTGGAGACGCCGCTCGGTGAGGACGGCGAGCTCACGCGTGGCGACCTGATCGGCGACGATACGGCCGCCGAAGCGGCGCGCGAGTCGTCCGAGGCGTCGGACCTGTCAGAGCGACTCGAGTCGGCGCTGGACGAGCTGCACCCGCGCGAGCGGCAGGTGCTGCGACTCCGCTTTGGGCTCGACCGCGGCCACGAGCGAACGCTGGGCGAAGTCGGCGAGGAGCTTGGCGTCAGCCGTGAGCGCATCCGCCAGATCGAGGCCGAGGCGTTGGCCAAGCTGCGGCGCATGCCGCGGCTGCGGCGCGAGCTGCTCGAGTACGTTTCCTAACCAGGGCCCGCACAGGGCCCTTTCTTTTTGCTCGCCGCGTAGCGCGGCGCTGAGGCCGCGCAGGTCGACCTCGTCGTCGATCGTGAGGATGCGCTCGGCAATCGCCAGCGGATCTGAAACCGACTCTTGCGCCAGGCTGACGAACTTCTCGATCAGCCCGGCGCGCGAGACAGGATTCTCGGGCTCGCCGCTGGCGTACTCGATGCGCCTGGCCAGGACGCGGCCGTCGCGCAGGTGGATCTCGGCGGCGGCCGGCCACTGGCGCGGATAGTTCGCATCCAGCGACGGATCGCGAAAGCACTCGGTGCGTGACATGAGCTCACGCACCGTGGTGTTGGCGAGCTTGTCGGGCGTGTACGCGTCGATGCCGCCCGTGCCGTAGACCAGCGCCGTCGCTGCGGCGTAGGGCGCGCTGAACTGCGCGTCCACAACGCCCCGAGGGTCGCGCTTCTGCTCGATGGGCTCGGCGACCAGCAGCGCTCCGCCGCTCAGCACGCCCAGGCGAATGCGCTCGACGTCAGCTGGCTCGAGGTTGTGCTCGCGAGTAAGGCTGAGAACACAGTCGATCAGGCCGTGGTTGTAGCGGCAGCACGCGTAGGGCTTGATCGAGACACGCATGACCTGCAGCGGCCGACCGAGGTCGGCCAGCAAACGGTCGGGCTGCGCG
>CBJLVJ010000472.1:0-3732 GCA_966426465.1 uncultured bacterium
ATGGTGGTGCCAACGCCACCGATGAACGCGATCAGCAGCGCGTCGAAGGTCCACCCTGGCTCGAACACGAACTCGGCGTAAAAGCTCGCCTGGTGGAGCGCGAACGTGCTGCCGGCCAGGCCGGCCAGAAAGCTGCTGGCGACCAGCGCGACGAGCTTGTGCGCGAGCGGATCAACGCCCGTGGCGCGCGCCGCCTCCTCGTCCTCCCGAACGGCTGACCAGCCCAGCCCGACGCGCGAGCGGATAGCAACGTACGCGAACACCATCGCCACCGCCGCCAACCCGAGCGCGAGAACGTAGTGACTGACCAGGTCGTACTCGGCGGTGATCTGCGCCGGTAGCGCGTTGATATTTGGAAACACGTTGCTCACCGCGATGCGCAGCGCTTCGGCAAGCCCAAGCGTGCCAATGGAGAAGTACGCTCCGCGCAGCCTGAACGTCGGTACGCCGATGATCAGCGCAAACACAGTCGCGGCGATGCCACCGGCCAGGAACGCGAATGGGTACGCCCACTGGGCAGTGAGCCACAGCTGGCGCGTCACCAGCACGCCGATGCCGAAGAATGCCGCGTGACCGAGATTGACCTGCCCGGCGAAGCCGCCCAGCACGTTCCAGCTCTGGCCAAGCGCCACGTACAGCAGGATCAAGAACAGGAGGTTGAGCACGTCCTGTCGACCACTGAGCACCGGCGCCACAGCGGCGATGAGCAACAACACTCCGCCGCCCAGCCACAGCCATACTCGACCGCCGGCCACGGCCGGGCGGTCAAGCGCGGCGCGCGAAGAGGCCACGTGGACGAAGCAACAGCACGGCGACGAACAGCAGCAGGCCCACCACCTGCTGGTATTCAGCGCCAACCCAGATCGTACTGACGTTTTCGGCGATGCCGAGCAGGAGTCCAGCCGCGAATGCTCCCACGACGCTGCCCATGCCCGCGAGGACCACCACCACGAGCGCCTTCAGCGTCCAGGCCAGCCCGATCGCGGGCGAAATGCTGAAGGTGACCAGGACCAGCGATCCAGCGATTCCCGCCAGCGCAGAGCCGATGGCAAACGTCACCAGGTACGTGCGTCGCACGTCAATTCCAGCGAGCGCCGCCGCTTGCCAATCGATGGCCGTCGCGCGAATGGCCTTGCCGAAGTACGTTCGCTGCAGGATTGCGTACAGCGCCACGACCACCAGCGTGCCAACCACGAAGGTGGCAATGCGCGTGTACGGGAAAACGACGCCCGCCAGGGTGAGCGCGCCACCAGCGTATGCCGCCCGAACTGAGCGCTCGTCGGCGGAGAAGGCGGATAGGGCCAGGTTCTGGAGGACCAGGGCGAGGCCAAAGCTGATGAGCAGCGAGTTCTTGATGCGCTGCTCATCGGCGAGCCGCTCCACGAACTGGAAGAGCAGGACATTGAGAACCAGGCCCAGCACGAACAGGCAGACAGCGGACAGAGCAACCGAGACGTAGGGATCGATGCCAAGCAGCGTGAACGCCAGGTAACTCGCGTAGCCGCCGAGCATCAACAACTCGCCGTGCGCAACGTTGAGCACACGCATGACGCCAAAGATCAGCGTCAGGCCGACCGCGACAACGCCGTAGTTGCTGCCGACAAACAGCCCAAAGACAATTTTCTGCGTGACGATCGTCGCGTCCACGTCCGACTAGCGCTGTGAGAACGGCTTGGCGGGATACTGGATCTGGCCGCCGAGCTGGTCTTGTGGCCAGACCGTGACCTGCTTACCGCTCTGCCACTGCTCGTAGATGGTGACGACGTTGCCGGTCCCGTCGGGATTGAACGTCACCGGCCCGATCACTGAGGCTGGCAAGTTGGTGCCAGCGAGTGCTGAGCGGAGACTGTCCCTGTCCAGCGCGTCGGCGCGCCCGAGCGCGTCGGCGAAGACCTGGACCACCGCGTAGGCGGCGCCGACGACGCCTTCGGGTGGCTTGTTGTAGGCCGCCTGGTAGGCCTTGACCATCTCGGCGTTGCCCGGATATTTGAGGTCCGCGCCCCACCCCGGCGCGCCAATGGTGTAGTCGGCGTCCCTGGCGAGGGCATTTGACCACGCGCCCGAATCCGAAGCGCGAATGATGTTCAACAGCTTGGGATTGATGTCGAGCTCCTTCAGCTGTTTGACGATGGCGATACCGTCTGGCGGCGTGGGCACCATCAGCACCGCATCCGGATTGGCGCTCTTTGCCTTCAACAGCATCGACGAGAAGTCGCTGGAACCGGGCGCGTACTGCTCATCGACCACCACTTCGAAACCAGTGTGCGACTGGGCCTGCTGCTTCCAGCCATTTTCCATCTCCGCGCCCCAGTCCGTTTTCTCGGCGAAGATCGCCACTCGGGCCGGTTTCGGATTGAGCGTGTCCATCAGATCGAAGATCGCCTTGGTGAGCTGGGGCGACTTTGGAAAGGGCGAAAACAGATATTTGTAGCCCTGCTGATGGATCGAATACAGCGCGAACGCAACGCCAACGTACGGCGTCCTGTTCTTCTCCGCGACCGCCGCGGCCGCCGCGTGCAGGTCGCTGCCAAAACCGCCGAAGTACGCCACGACGCCGGAGTTGCTGAGTGTCTCCATACGCTGGCTGGTCTGGTTCGCATCGGATGCGTCGTCCAGGATCGTGAGCTCGATCGGCAGCTTGCGGCCGAGCGCCTTGACCATCGCACCGCCGCCGGCGTTAACGTCTTTCACGGCAAGCTCGTAGCCGTTCTTGATCTGTTCGCCGCCGGACGCATACCGCCCCGTCAGGCCTACCGAGGCGCCAACTTTGACACTGGTCGGCGCGCTGCTACCAGTCGCCGCGGCTTGCGTCGGGGCAGCGGCCGGTGTGGCCGCGGCCGTCGGAGCTGGCGGCGGGCTCGCCTGTTGGCAGGCCGCGAGCAGCGATGCCCCCAGGCCTGCGCTGGCGATCGCCAGCCCGCGCAAAACGCCCCGCCTCGAAAGCCGCCGCGCAGCCGAGCCATGAACTACACGAAGCCTGTCCTCCGACATGGTTCCCCTCTCCATCGAGTGACTGTGCACGCATCCAGACGCACCATGGTAGTGGATGCCAGCTGACGTGGTGGGCTAGCATGCCCGGGCGGAGAGTCGAGCGTGAGCGAGCACGAACACCAGCACCGTCACCAGGCCACTGACGATCCGGCGCATCCGCACAACGCGCCGCTGTCGGACGTCCAGCTGCGCGTGCGCGCCCTCGAGTCGTTGCTGATCGAGAAAGGCCTGGTGGATCCGGCGGCGCTGGACGAGCTGATAGACACCTATGAGACGCGAGTCGGCCCGCGCAATGGCGCTCACGTGGTGGCCAGGGCGTGGACCGACCAGGAGTTCAAACGAAGGCTCCTCGAAGACGCCACCTCCGTTCTCGCGGACATGGGATTCATCGGCCGCCAGGGTGAGGACATGCTGGTCCTCGAAAACACTCCGACCGTCCACAACCTGGTGGTGTGCACACTGTGCTCCTGCTATCCGTGGCCCGTGCTGGGTCTACCACCGGTCTGGTACAAGTCGGCGCCCTATCGGTCGCGCGCCGTGATCGATCCGCGTGGTGTCCTGCGCGAGCTGGGGGTCGAGCTCTCGGATGATGTCGAGGTGCGCGTGTGGGACTCCACCGCCGAACTACGCTACCTCGTCCTACCACTGCGCCCGGAGGGCACCGAGGGAATGAGTCAGGCGGAGCTCGAGGCCCTGGTGACGCGTGATTCGATGATCGGCACCGCCGTCGTGAAAGTGCCG
>CBJLVJ010000473.1:0-3719 GCA_966426465.1 uncultured bacterium
ATCATTCTGGCGCTCGCCATTACTGGCATCTTGACCCCGGAAGAGGCGCTCGCCGGTTTCCAGAGTGAACCAGCCATCGTCATTGCCGCCGTGTTCGTGCTCGGCGCAGGTTTACGGTACACCGGCCTGTCGGAGTCGCTGGGATACTGGACGGGTAAGTTTGCCGGCGGCCGTTTGAGCCGCATGCTGGCGGTCATCATGCCCGCATCGGCGCTCCTGTCGACCTTCACCCACCACGTGGCCATCACCGCGATCATGCTGCCGACCACGCTCAGCCTGGCCAAGAACCGCGGCGTGGCTGCCTCCAAGCTGCTGCTGCCGATGGCCGTTGGCAGCTCGCTGGGCACCACCATCGCCACCATCACCCCCTCGTTCCTGGTCGCGGGCGCGCTGCTCAAGCAGGCCGGGCGACCGGGCCTGGACCTGTTCTCCATCGCTCCCATCGGGCTGGTGCTGACGGTTGCCGGCATCCTGTACATGGTGCTGATCGGTCGCTTCCTGTTGCCGACGCGGCAGGGCACCGGCGATTCCAGCAATCGCTTCCGCCTGGATGGCTATTTCACGGAGCTCCGCATCCTGACCGGCTCACCGCTCATTGGCAAGACCATCAAGCAGGTTCACGCCGATCGCGCGTATCGCTTCACGATCGCCGGTTGGGTGCGTGACGGCGAGCACCTGCGCGCTCCGTTGGGGGATCGCACGCTGCAGGCCAACGATGTCCTGCTGATCCACACGACCCCGGGCGGGCTGGTTGCCCTGCGCGAAGAGCGCGGCGTGGTGCTCGAACCGGTCGCCCGCTACGAGCCCTCGCACAGCGGTAGCACCAGCGCGAGCCATGCGCACGATGCCGCCGAGCACCTTACCCAGGCCATCATTGCCCCGCGCTCGAGCCTGATCGGCCGCACCCTGGCCGAGGTCGACTTCCGGCGCCACTTCGGCCCGCTGGTGGTGGCGCTCTGGCGCAAGGGCGGCTTCGTGCCCGAGCAGTTGTCCGAGGTCCGACTCGCCGAGGGCGACACGCTCGTGATGCAGGGCGACGACGAGGCGCTGGCGCGCGTTGCCGAGGACCCGAGTTTCCTGATGCTGGTGCCCTTCCACGGCGAGCCACGTCGGCCACGCAAGGCGTTGCTGTCGGGCGCGATCCTGCTCGCCGCGATCGCCGCCGCATCGCTGCACGTGCTCAGTCTGGGTATGGCCATGCTCGCGGGCGCCGCGGCGATGCTGCTCACGCGCTGCCTCACTGCGCGCCAGGCCTACAAGGCGATCGACGCCCCGATGTACCTGTTCGTCGCTGGCGCCATCCCGCTCGGGGCGGCGATGAAGCAGAGCGGCGCCGCCGATATGATCGCGACCCTGCTGCAGGGTGTGCTCGGCGGATGGAACGAGTGGCTCATCCTGCTGACGTTGTTCGCGGTGGTCGCGGTGGTCGTGCAGTTCATGGGCTCGGATTCAGCCACGACGGCGCTGTTTGGTCCGCTGGCTATCGCGCTGGCGCTGGCGCTGGGGCACTCGCCTGAAGCCTACATCGTCGTCGTTGCCATGGCGGCCGTCACGGCCGTGCTCACGCCGATGTGCCACCACAACCTGCTCATCTACGCACCGGGCGGCTACAAGTTCACCGATTTCTTCAAAGTGGGTGCGCCGCTGACGGCGCTCATCGGCCTGATCGTTGCCAGCCTGGCACCGATGGTCTTTAGCGCGGTCTGAGGATTGGAGGCTGACACACATGTCCATTGGTCAAACTGAGCTGGTTGTTCTCCAGACAGCCAAAACCCTGTTCTCCTGCGGCGTGATCGTGGTCCTCGCCGTGATCGGGTTCCGCCTGTGGCGGTCGACGCTCCGAGGGATCGCCGACCGCCTCGCGGAGCGGCCCGAGAACCGCTCGCACGAGCGAAAGGTACGGCTCAAAACGCTCGTCTCGGTGGGTCAGGCCACCGGCGCGGTGCTGGTGGGTGCCGTGAAGGGTTTGATGGTGCTCGGCCAGTTCGCCGACATCTCGCCGCTTCTGGCGGGCGCCAGCGTCATCGGGCTGGCCATCGGTCTCGGGGCGAAGAGCCTCATCGGCGACGTCATCGCTGGCTTCTTCATCCTGCTGGAGGATCACTTTGGCGTTGGCGACCGGATCACCGTCAACAACCGCTACGCTGGTCGCGTCGAGCACCTGGATTTGCGCCGCACGGTGGTGCGCAACATCCAGGATGGCTCGGTGCTGACCATTCCCAACGGCGAGATTCGCGTGGTGGCCAACACCACCAAGGATTGGTCGCAGCAGCCGGTGGACATCCGTATCGATTACGCCGAGAACCTGGACCGCGTCCTCGCCATTCTCGAGCAAGCCGCCGCCGATCTACGCGCCGATGCGGTCGCGGGACCGAAGCTGCTGGATCAACCGGAGGTGCTCGGTGTCGAGGCGCTGGGCGAGTCCGATGTCACGGTGCGGGTGATGCTGAAAACGAAGCCTGGAGATCAGGCGCAGGTTGGTCGTCGCTTCCGCGGGCTGGTCAAGACGGCATTCGAGCGTGAAGGCGTTACGCTCGGCAGCCAGCAGCAGGTGATCGTGGCGGGCGTCGAGCCACTGCGCAGGCACGGCTCCGTGTACGCCCAGAGTGAGGTATTCGCTTGAGTCTGGCCAGCATCGGAACGCTGCCGGGGCTGTCGGCCGCGGACGACCGTGCTTCTTCGACGCCATCCTCGCCGGTGGCTCGATCGAACAATGCGATCACCGCGCTGATCCACCTGTACCGCGCCGAGTCGAGCGGCATGACGTCGTCTCGCCAACGCCTGGACACGACCACCAGCTGGGCGATCACCTCCTCGGCGCTGGTGACCACGTTCACCCTCGGCAACACACAGATCTCCCACGCGGCGATCCTGTTCCTGATCTTCCTGAACCTGTTCTTCTTGCAAGTGGAGGCCCGTCGTTTTTGTGCCTACGAAGCCGGGCGCTACCGCGTCCTGTTGTTGGAGCGCTGGTTCTATGCCGAGATCCTGGGTGAGCGGGTCGACCCGCTCTGGACGCGGTCCCTGATCCGCGCCTTGCGAACGCACTACCCCAGGGTGAGCTACGCGGGCGCCCTGGGTTGGCGACTGCGGCGGAACTACCTGTGGATGTACCTCACCGTACTGCTCGTGTGGGTGGGCAAGCTGGCCCTCTCCGGCGGACCGATGGCGGACGTCCGCACCGACCTGGCCGAGCGCGCCACGGTCGGCTCCATCCCCGGTGTGGTCGTGTGGGCGGTCATTACCCTGTTTTACGTCTGGCTGATCCTGCTGGCGATGCTTGCCAAGCGCATGCATCCCATTGGCGACGAAGAGTCGCTCGAAGGGAGTTACTGATGGTTCGTTTTCGAAGGCGTCCTCGACTCAAGTGGCCCGAGTTCATCGGCAGTTACGGCCTGTGGGCGGTGGCGCTCATCCTAGGCGCCCTCGGCGTGCTGGGCCTAGGCCAGTGACACTGAGTATTCCCCAGAGGGGTCCCGCCCCCGGAAGCACCGCTGGGTCGAGATGAGCCCAGAGGAGCCACTCCGTGGAGGGCCCCTTCGGGGAGAACCACTCCGTGGGGGTCCCCTATGGGGTGCGGAACTCTCGGTGGAGGGCGGCCGGCGAAGAACCGCTGGGGGTCCCCTGCGGGGGAAGTTAGAGGCGATCGAGGTGGATGTGGCCGGTTTTCATGACCAGGTGGAGGTGGGCGGCGGGATCGGCCAGGATGCCGATGTCTT
>CBJLVJ010000474.1:0-3713 GCA_966426465.1 uncultured bacterium
GCATGCCCGGCGGCGAGCTTCAGCTTCGCGTCGACGAGCGCGGCAGCCTGTGGATGACGGGACCGGTCGAGGAGGTCATGTACGTGACGCTCAGCCCGGACCTGATCGCCAGGCTTCAGGGGTTACCATGAGCGGCATGGCCGCGCCCGCACCGGCAACGTACTTCTCGGTCGTGCTCGACCAGGCCAAAGAAGACCTGGCCCGCCGCGGCCTGCCCATCTTCGATTTCGGCGTGGGCGACCCGATCGAGCCGACGCCGCTGTTCATCCGCCAGGCGCTGATCGACGCGCTCGGCCCCGTCTCGCAGTACCCGACGATCGTCGGCCAGCGCCGCCTGCGCCAGGCGGTGGCCGGCTGGGCTCAGCGCCGACTCGACGTAACCCTTGACCCCGAGACGCAGGTGCTGCCCGCGGCCGGCTCGAAGGAGGCCATTTTTCACCTGCCACTGGCCGTCGTCACGCCCGACCAGAAGCGCCGCCGCATCGTGTACCCGTCGCCGAGCTACCCGGTGTACGACGGCTCGGCCCGCTTCTCGGGCTGCATCGCTCAGCCAGTCCCGCTGCTGGAGGCCAACGGCTACCGCCTGGAGCTGGAGGCGCTCGGTGAAGCCGTGCTGCGCGAGACGTGCATTGCCTGGCTGAACTATCCGCACAACCCCACGGGCGCCAGCGTTGATCTCGACTACCTTCGACGCCAGGTCGCGGTTGCCCGCGAGTACGACATCCTGCTGTGCGCCGACGACTGTTACCTCGACCTCTACTGCACCGACCAGCTGCCACCGGGCATCTTGCAGGTCACCCAGCGCGGGGTGCTGTCGTTCGGCTCGCTGTCCAAGCGGTCGGGCATGACCGGCTACCGCAGCGGCTACATCGCCGGTGACGCCAGCGTGATCGCCGCGCTCAAGCGCGCGCGGCCCAACTTCGGCGTCGGCTCGCAGGACTTCGTGCAGGCCGCGGCAGCGGTGGCCTGGGCCGACGACGCGCACGTGGCCGAGCGGCGGGCGATCTTTCGCGCCAAACGCGACCGCCTGGCGGCTTTTCTGACAGAGCGCGGCTACGTCGTTTCGGGCAGCCAGGGCGCCATCTACCTGTGGGTACAGGTGCCCATCGCCGATCGAGAGCGGTTCTTCGCGCGCCTGCTGGAGCACGGCCTTGTCGTCAGCCCAGGCGAGTCGTTCGGGCCGGGCGGCGAGGGCTATTTCCGCCTCGCGCTGGTGCCGAGCCTGGCGCAGATCGACGCCGCGGTCGACGTCTGGGATCGGATCACGTTGTAGGCCGATGGTGTCCACGGGCGAGCGAACGGACCTGGCGGATCTGATCGGCTCGGCGTTTGCCGACGCGTCGCTGCTCGAGCGCACCGAGACACGGCTGGCCGTTGAGGAGGTCATCGACGGCCTCGATCGGGGCGAGCTGCGCCTGGCGGAGAAGGCGAACGGGGATTGGCTGGTGCATGCCTGGGTGCAGCAGGCCATCCTGCTGTACTTCCGGCTGCGTCAGCTGGAGACGTGGCAGGTGGGCCAGTTCGAGTACCACGACAAGATCCCGCTGAAGCACGACTATGCTCGGCTGGGCGTGCGCGTGGTGCCCCCGGCCGTGGCCCGCTTCGGCAGCTTTTTGGAACCTGGCGTGATCATGATGCCGAGCTACGTCAACATCGGCGCGCGGGTTGGCTCGGGCACCATGGTCGACACCTGGGCGACCGTCGGCAGCGGCGCGCAGATCGGCCGCGACGTGCACCTGGCCGGCGGTGTCGGCATCGGCGGGGTGCTCGAGCCGCCAGGCGCGCGGCCCGTGATCGTCGAGGACGGCGCCTTCATCGGCTCGCGCTGCATCGTCACGGAGGGCATGTTGATCGAGGAAGGCGCGGTGCTCGGGGCGCAGGTGTCGCTGACCAGCAGCACGCCCATCATCGATGTGACGGGCAGTGAGCCGGTGACCTACCGCGGGCGCGTCCCGGCGCGCTCGGTGGTGGTGCCCGGCTCGCGTCGACGCCAGTTCCCGGCCGGAGACTTCGAGGTGGGCTGCGCGCTGATCATCGGCCAGCGCACGGAGTCGACCGATCGCAAGACCTCGTTGAACCAGGCGCTGCGCGACTTCGGCGTCAGCACCTAGCGCGCGGTAGCGCGCCAGAATTGCCTTCGGGTCGGCCGGCGCTGACGGTAAAATCCTGCCGAATGAGCGTCGACGGCCGCGCAGCGGGCGGGTCAGACGGCCTCGCTCGGGTGCGGCCCGAACGAGCGCTGCTGCTGGCTGCCGATACTGGCTCAGCGCCGTGGACGGTCACCGAGTCGCTCGATGAGCTCGAAGAGCTGGCGCGCACCGCCGGCGCCGAAGTCGTGGGGCGGCTGTCGCAGCGTCTGGAGCACCCCGACCCGCGCACCTATCTGGGTCGCGGCAAGCTGCAGGAAGCCCGCGACATCGCCCTCGACGAGCAGGCCGATCTGGTCATCGTCGACGATGAGCTGGCGCCCAACACGCAGCGCAGCATGGAGGAGATCCTCGGCCGCCGCGTGGTCGACCGCACGCTGCTGATCCTGGACATCTTTGCCCAGCGCGCGCGCACCCATGAAGGGCGCGTCCAGGTCGAGCTGGCCCGACTCGAGTACCTGCTGCCGCGCCTGACGCGCGCCTGGACCCACCTCGAGCGGCAGGTCGGCGGCATCGGCGTCCGTGGCGGACCTGGCGAGACCCAGATCGAGATCGACCGCCGTCTGATCAGGACGCGCATCAGCGCGCTCAAGCGCGAGATCGAGGGCATTCGGGTGCACCGCGCCGGCCAACGCTCGGCGCGCGAACGGGCGGGCGTGCCGGTGGTCGCGTTGATCGGCTACACCAACGCCGGCAAGAGCACGCTGTTCAATCGCCTGACCCAGGCCGGCGCGCTCGCCGAGGACAAGCTGTTCGCCACGCTCGACCCGCTCACGCGGCGGATCATGCTGCCAGGCGGCCAGGAAGTGCTGCTGTCCGACACGGTCGGGTTCATCGCCAAGCTGCCGACGGACCTGGTCGCCGCGTTTCGGGCCACGCTCGAGGAGCTCGAGTCGGCCGACCTGCTGGTGCAGGTGCTGGACGTCTCGTCCGAGCGCGCCTCCGAGCGGGCTGAGATCGTCCAGAGCGTGCTCGACGAGCTGGGCGTGGGCGAGCGGCCGATGCTGATGGTGTTGAATAAAGCCGACCTGCTGGCTGACTCGGCCGAACAGCTGGAGAGCACGCTGCCCGAGGCGCGCGCCGCCGACAGCGTGGTCGTCTCGGCCCAGCTCGGTTGGAACATCGACGAATTGCTCGAGCGCATCGAAGCCATGCTCGAGCGCGGGTACGAGCGGGTGCGCGTGCGCATCCCCTACGACCAGGCGGCGCTGGTCGACCTGTTCCACCGCAAAGGCACCATTGCCACCGAGCGGCACACCGACAAAGGCACGCTCATCACCGGTTCTCTGCCGAGTCGCTTCGCCGGGCCGTTCCGCCGCTACGCCGTTCGCTAGCCGGCTCGGGCATCTGCCCTGCGTTTGTGCAAATTGTGACGCGCGTGACGCCCGCGTGACGGTCCACGTGACGCCCTGTGTGACGCTGCGTCGTTACGCTCAGCCGTGGAAAGAGGGCGCGGGGGGCGGAGGCGACCAGCGGAGGGCGGACAGGCATGGCGACTGACGACGTACGAGGACCGACGCAGACGACCCGCTGCCGCGTCGGCGTGGCGTCGCGGAGCCTGCGGTC
>CBJLVJ010000475.1:0-3705 GCA_966426465.1 uncultured bacterium
CAGACCTGCTCGGTGACCCACTGCTCGGTCTCGCGCTGGCGCTGGACGAGCAAGGAAACCGCCTCGACCAGCAGGTTGTCTTCCTCGCCGAGGTCCGCCGACACGCTGCGGATTGTAGTCGTCTGGTCTAGCCGGCTTCGAGACTGGCCACGCGCGCGCCCGCCCGGTCCAGCTCGAGTGTCAAGCGACACCGATCCGTCTCCACCACCAGCGTGTGTCGACTCGGGCCCGCCGACAGACGCACCTCCTGCAGGGTCTGCCCGCGCAGCGTCCGCAGGGCCTGGTTCACCTCGCGGACGGCGGCGCTCTGCTGCCGCCCAGCCGGCGTCCTGGCGAACAACGCCTGCAGCACCGCGCGATTTGACGGTCGGCCCTTTTCGAACAGTAGCTCGAGCATCGTCTCGAGCGCGGGCAGCAGGTCGTTGGGAACCGCCCCCGACGACGCCGCCGAGGCCAGCCGCTCGTAGCGCGCCTGAGCCGCAGGATCGGACAACGCCCGCGCGAACGCAGCCGCGTCGGCGGCCAACACCTCCGCCTCAGCGCCCTCGAGCTGCAGCTCAGCGCTTGTGATCGACGAGCACCTCGATCTCGTGCTCGAAGCCGCCGGTTTCGACCACGCAGTGCATGCCGCACTCTTTCGGCCCGTTCTTCTCCCACCACCAGCGCCCCGAACGCGCATTGGCGCCTGGCTCGACCGGCCGCGTGCACGGCGCGCAGCCGATGCTCTGGTAGCCCTGGTCGTACAGCGGGTGGTAGGGCACGTCGTTGGCGCGGATGTAGTCCCAGACCTCCTCGTCAGTCCAGTCGGCCAGCGGATTGACCTTGACGATGCCGCCGTGGTCGTGGTCGAGCTCGATCTTGCGGATGTTCGAACGCGTCGCCCACTGGTCGCGGCGCAGGCCGGTGACCCACCCGTCGAGGCCGTGCAGGACCTTCACCAGCGGCCGTACCTTGCGCACGTCGCAGCACGTCAGCCGCAGCGGCACCGATTCGTAAAACAGGTTGACGCCATAGCGCCGCACCAGCGACTGGAGCTCACCGGTGTCCGGGAAGTACGTCTCGATCTGGATGCCGTAGTGCTGGCGCACACGATCGATCAGGTCGTACGTCTCTTGCGGCAGCCGTCCGGTATCCACGGTAAACACGCGCACGTCCGGACGGATGCGCCAGGCCATGTCCAGGATGGCCATGCCGTCGCTCTGGAAGCTGGTGCAGATGGCCACCCGCTCGCGGGCGAACGTGTCCAGCGCCCACGCGATGACCTCCTGCGGCTCGTGGTCGTCGTACTCGACCGATAACTCGCCAGCCTCCCATTCGTCCAGTACGACGCGTTCCTCACGATCGTCCAGCGCGACAACCATCAGCTTTGATGCTCCTTCTCAAGCAGAAACGGCAGCGGCCCGGCCGGTGCCGATAGTGATCAACTCTTCATCGCTCTTGCGCCTGGCGAACGACTGGAACGACTCGCCGTCCTGGCGTTCACGCAGATACGCCGCGACCAGCCGCTCGACATACGCCGGCGCCTCTTCGGTGGGCACGCGCCGCAGCAGCGGTCGCCCGATCTCGGCGTGTTCGCCGAGCCCGCCACGCAGATAGATCTCGTACGCCTCGAGCTTGTCGTGGCCAGCCTCCTCGCCGCGCGCGGTGGTGCCCTGCAGGCCGATGTCGCTCACCCAGTGGTGGGCGCACGAATGGGGGCAGCCGTCGACGCCGAGCTTGATGCCGTCCACGTCACGACCGAAGCGCTCCTCCAGGCGCACGACGATCTCTTTCAGCTTGGTCTTGGTCTCGGCCACGGCGTAGTTGCACAGTGGCTGCCCAGTGCAGCCGACACTGGCGCCGCGGATGCCGTTCAGATCGAGCGGAAAGCCAATGTCGGCAATACGACGGATGACCTCGTCCACGCGGCTCTCGGGCACGTTGGCCACGATGAAGTTCTGCTGCCGCGCCAGACGAATATCGCCGCCAAATTCAGCCGCCACGTCGGCGATCTGAATCGTCTGCTGCCCGGTGACCTGCCCCAGGAAGACCGGGAAGCCGATGTAGTACAGGCCGGGCTGTTTCTGGGGATGCGGCCCCAGGTGATCGACCGAGCCAGTCGGCTTCGGAACCTCACGCAGGTCCTCCAGCTTGCGGCCGAGCTGCTTCTCGACCGCTTCGCGCACGCCCTCGGGGCCGTAGTCGTCGACCAGGAACTTCAGGCGCGCCTTCGCTCGCGACAGGCGATAGCGCAGATCGGTCCGCCACACGTCGAGAATGGCCTTCGCCACCGGCAGCGCCTCAGCCTGGGGCACGAACACGTTCAGGTCGCGCGCGATACGTGGCGTCGACGACAGGCCGCCGCCGACGCGCAATGAGAAGCCGTTTCGCCCGTCCTGCTGGGCGCCGATGAAGACGATGCAGTTGATCTCGGGCGCGTTGCACTGCGCTGCGCAGGTCGAGATGGTGATCTTGTGCTTGCGCGGGAGATCGAAGTAGTCGCGCTCGGTGAGGAAGTACTGCACCACCTCGTCGAGCTGCGGCCGACAGTCGAAGATCTCATCGGCGGCCAGGCCGGCCAGCGGACAACCCGTGATGTTGCGCACGCTGTCGCCGCAGCCGCCCAGCGAGGTCAGCCCGACGGCATCCATCGCGGCGAAGACCTCACGGAACTGGTTGATCTGCAACCAGTGCAGCTGGACGTTCTGGCGCGTGGACAGCTCGGTGTAATCGCGTCCGAACTTGACCGACAGCTCGCCGATGGCGCGGTACTGGGCCGCGGTCATGATGCCGCTGGGGGCCTTGATGCGCAGCATGAAGTAGCCCACCTTCGGCTTGTCCTGGTACAGCCCGTACCACTGGAAGCGCACCATGTCCTCTTCGGAGATGTCCAGGTAGTTCCGCTGGCCGAGCTCGTCGATCTCGTCGACGATCTCGAGCGGGAACTTGTCGCGCTTCAAACGCTCCACGTTGTTGCGCTTGAGCACCAGGTCCCAATCGGGCGCGGCACGGCTGGCCGCGGCGGCGGGGGCTGGTCGTGGTCTGGTTTCGGTCATGGTGCGCCTCCTGTGGCTCTGGCCCTTGTCAGGCCACCGCCGTCTCCTGGGCGGCCTCGACCAGGACGGCCGCAACCTCGGGACGGCTGAACTCCGCCGGCGGGTATTCGCCCGCGCGCAGCAGCTCGCGTACTTTGGTGCCGCTCAACACGACGTGCGACTCGGGCCGATGCGGGCAGGTCTTGGTCGAAGCCATGCCACCGCAGGCGCGGCAGAAGAACGCGTGGTCGAAGAACAGCGGCTGAATGCCGAGCTCGCCCGGCGCGAACGAGCGGAAGATGTGGTGCGCGTCGTAGGTGCCGTAGTAGTTGCCGACGCCGGCGTGGTCGCGTCCAACGATGAAATGCGTGCAGCCGTAGTTCTTGCGCACGATGGCGTGGAAGATCGCCTCGCGCGGTCCGGCGTAACGCATGGCCGCCGGCAGCACGCCGAGCAGCACCCGGTCGGCCGGGTAGTAGTTGTCGAGCAGCACGCGGTAGCAGCGCATGCGAACCTCGGCCGGGATGTCGTCGTCCTTGGTCTCGCCGACCAGCGGATGCAACAGCAGTCCGTCCACGATCTCGAGCGCTGCCTTCTGCAGGTATTCGTGGGCGCGATGGACCGGGTTGCGCGTCTGGAAGCCGACGATGGTCTGCCACTCACGCTCGGCGAACGCACGGCGTGTCTCGAG
>CBJLVJ010000476.1:0-3705 GCA_966426465.1 uncultured bacterium
GGCGATCTGCACCACGTGCAGCACCACCTGGCGGTACTCGCTATCCTGCGCGTGGCGGTGGGCGGCCCAGCTGCTGGCGCGCGGGTGTACTTCGACGTCGCCGCGCAGCAGCGTGCCGTCCCGCGCGGCCAGCACCGCACCCCGAAAATCGGGCCCCGGCCCACCCCAGCGACGGCCCGGGAAGACCACCCGCAGGTGCCGCCCGCAGCAATCCACCAGGTAGTTCGCCGCGTACGCGCGCTGCTCCCACGCGTCGGCCAGCTCCTCCTCCGACAGGAGTCGCCGCTGTTGGCCACCCGTGCGATGGCCGGCTGAGTAACTCCACAGCCCGAGTGTGCGGTGAGGGGCGTCACGCGGGGCGTCACGCGGAGCGTCACGCGGCAGGCAAAAAGCGTCACCCGCGGCCGAAAAGCGTCACGCGGGCGTCATGCGCGCGCCACAGTTTTTCGCGGCGCCGCCAGCGCTGGCGGACGGCTCGGCTACTCGCCTGGCACCGGCCAGGAGCCCAGCACCTTCAAGAACACCGTGTGCTCTTCGGCTTTGCGCAGCGCCCGCCGCACCTTGTCCTCCGAAATGTGCCCGTCCAGCTCCACAAAAAATACGTAGTCCCACGCCCGCCGCTTCGACGGCCGCGATTGAATGCTCGACAGGTTCACCTGGTCGTTGGCAAACGCCTCGGCCAGGTCGCGCAGCGCGCCCACCCGATCACGGATCGAAAACACGACCGCCGTCTTGTCGCGTCCCGTCGCGCCCTCGCTGGCCGTGCGCGCCAGCACCAGAAAACGGGTCACGTTGCCGGCGATGTCCTGGATATTGTCGGCCAGCACGTTCAGCCGGTACACCTCGCCCGCGATACGCGGGCCGACCGCCGCCACCGTTCCCGTGGTGTCCTGTGCCGCCAGCTCGGCGGCTTTGCCGTTGCTGGTCGCCGGCAGCACGGCCACCCCGGGCAGGTGCTCGGCCAGCCACAGCCGCGTCTGGCCGGCGGTCTGGGGGTGGCACAGCACGCGTTTGATCGTTTTCAGCGAGGTCGCCCGCGACAGCAGCGTATGCGCGATCGGCAAGCTGACCTCGGCGCAGATCTGCAGCGGCGTGTCGACCAGCCGGTCCAGCACCTCATTGACCGGCCCCTCGGTCGAGTTTTCGAAGGCCACCAGGCCGTAGTCGGCCGCGCCTTTCTCGACCATCGCGATCACTTCGGCGTGGGTCTGGCATGGCTCGAGGTCGGCCGCGCTGCCGAACCGTTCGACCGCCGCCTGGTGACCGAACGTGGCCATCGGACCCAGGTGGGCCACCCGCGTCGGGCGCTGCAGCGCGCGGGACGTAGACAGGATCTCGCGATAGATGCTGGTCAGAGCCTGTGCATCCAACGGCCCACCCACGCGCTGCACGTTCGACAGCACCTCGGCCTCGCGGTGTGGCACGAAAATAGGCGCCGACTCGGCGCCACTCTTGGTCTGGCCGACACGCAACGAGACGGCCGCCCGCTCCTGCAACAGCTGGGCAATCTGTATGTCGAGCGCGTCGATACGCGCTCGCAGGTGCTCAAGCGAGTCCGGCTGGGTTGCAGCGGTCGCCTCGTCAGTGTGCGGCTGTGTCTCAGGTCCACTCACGTGAGACACACGTTACACGCTCTGGGCCCCGTCGAGGCCAGTTGAGCGCCTCGCCAGGCGGCTGCCGTCTCGCGCGCCGGGCAACCCGTCCGCTACTGAGCTCGCGGGGCAGCCATCTGTGTTGCCGTCTGCTCCAGGAGCTTGGCGACCACGCCGGTCCAGCCGGTCTGGTGGCTTGCGCCGAGACCGCGGCCGTTCTCGCCGTGGAAGTACTCGTAGAACGGCACCCAATCACGCCAGTGCGGATCCGTCTGAAACAGCTCCACCTCGCCGAAGACCGGCCGCCGACCGTCCGGCCCGCGCAGGAAGATCGACTCGAGCCGGCGCGACACCTCGGTTGCGATCTGCCACAGCGTGAGCTTCTGGCCCGAACCTGTGGGAGCTTCCACCAGGAAGTCGTCGCCGTAGTAGTGGTGGAACTTCTGCAGCGCTTCCACCAGCAAGAAGTTGATCGGGAACCAGATCGGTCCACGCCAGTTAGAATTGCCGCCGAACAACCCGGTGCTCGACTCGCCGGGCTCGTAGCGGACCTCGTACGTCGCCCCGTTGAGCACCAGCCGGTACGGGCGCTCGAGATGTTCGCGACTGAGGGCGCGAATGCCATGGTCGCCGAGGAACTCGGCTGGATCGAGCATGCGCTTGAGCAGGCGCTTCATGCGGTGGCCGCGCACCAGCGCCAACAGGTGACGCTCGCCGATGCCAGCCTCTTGCCAGCGTGACACCAGGCTGGCCAGATCCGGCCGGTGGTTCAGGAACCAGTCCATACGCCGGCCGAAATCCGGCAATCGGGCCAGCAGGTCCGGCTCGATCGTCTCCACCGCCAGCAGCGGCATCAAGCCAACCAGCGAGCGGACCTTCAAGCGCTGGAAGCTGCCGTCCGGGAGATGCAACACGTCGTAGAAGAATTCGTCCTCGTCATCCCACAACGGCACGCCCTTGCCGCCGATGTTGTTCAGCGCATCGGCGATGTACAGGAAATGCTCGAAGAATTTACTCGCCACGTCTTCATAGGCCGGGTTCTCCCGTGCAAGCTCGAGGGCTATGGCCAGCATATTGAGGCAGAACGTGCCCATCCAGGCCGTCCCGTCGGCCTGGCCGAGGTTGCCGCCGGTGGGCAACGGCGCGGAGCGATCGAACACACCGATGTTGTCGAGCCCGAGAAAGCCGCCCTGGAAAACGTTGCGGCCCTCAGCGTCTTTGCGGTTGACCCACCAGGTAAAATTCAGCAGCAACTTCTGGAAGACGCGCTCCAGAAAGCGCCGGTCGGCAAAACCGTTCACACGTTTGTCGATCTTGTACACACGCCACGCAGCCCAGGCGTGGACCGGCGGATTGACGTCGCCGAAGGCCCACTCGTACGCCGGAATCTGGCCGTTGGGGTGCATGTACCATTCGCGCAACATCAGGATGAGCTGGCGCTTGGCAAAATCGGCGTCCACCATAGCCAGCGGGATGCAGTGAAAGGCGAGGTCCCACGCGGCGTACCACGGGTATTCCCACGTGTCGGGCATGGAGATCACATCGGCGTTGTGCAGATGAGGCCAGTCGCTGTTGCGGCCCTGTCGGCGGCATTCCGGTGGCGGCGGCCCCGATGGATCTCCATCGAGCCACTCCTCAACTTCGTAGTAGTAGAACTGTTTGCTCCACAGCATTCCCGCGAGCGCCTGGCGCTGCACGCGCCGCTCGTCCTCGGTCATGTGCTGGGCGCCGAACTGTGTCTCGTAAAACGTGTCGGCCTCGGTCTTTCGCAAGGTCAGGATCTGCCTGGCATCGGCGAACGGCTCGGCCAGCCGCTGATCCGACAGCCGGAGGTGCACTGTTTCGGTTGCGCCTGGCGCGATGGTGAACGCGTACTGCGCCGCGGCCCTGGTACCCGTCAGGTGCGGATTGATGGCTTCGCCGCGACGGCGCACGATCGCGTCGTTGATGCCATCTTTGACGTACGCCGACCGATTGGCGACGCCCCACAACCGCGCGGCGTTGGTCTCGTTGTCGGTGAACAGCAGCACCGGACTTCGGTCGCACGCGAGCCAGTAATCGCCCAGGGTGCGATGCTCAGCCCGGACCAGGTCTGGTGCAACCTGACGGAGGA
>CBJLVJ010000477.1:0-3702 GCA_966426465.1 uncultured bacterium
CGGTGCCGCGGGCATTGGCTTCGTCGTGGGGCGCCTGTTCCAGACGGTGGGAGCCTAGCGGCGTTCAAGCTGATCCTCACGCTATTCGCGCGCACCTCCGGGTGGTTGCGCTCGCGTGTCGCACGGTCGAACGCGCATCAATTTCAGTCTTAGCCTTGCGTTTTAAGCATGAGGGACTACCCGACCAGTGGAAGACTGGCCGGTTTTTGATGGGTTTAGCGCGGTTACGAACTTAGGCGGCCTTTTTGAGAGCCGGGAAGCGCCGCGCCGGGCCGGAGCGGGCGCCTTTGGGGCGTCCTGGCGAGCGGCCGCAGGGTTTTGGCGCGTTTGCCGGGGTCTCGAGTGTCACCAAAAGCTGCGGAAATGCCTGACGGACGCGGGCGGCGGTGAGCGTACGGCGGTCGGGGCGTTGGGGCGCCTCCCAAGGCAGGTGCACGTCCTCGATGGTGCGCCGCGCCAGGCGGAGCTGGGTGTAGGCCAGCACCACGAGCCAGGTCCAGCGATCGGCCTGCTGCGGCGTCCGCACGCGCGGCGTCGTCCAGTTGAGCGTCTGTTTACAAAAGCGGTAGGTATGCTCCAGATCAAACCTGCGGACGTACGCCCGCCACAGCCGTGCCAGATCGGGGTGGCCCGGTCCGCGCCACCACAGCCACAGGTGTTTGGGAATGCGGGTCTGGCGTGGCAAGCGCTCGACTTCCACCAGCACGAGCGTGCCACGGACGATGCCTTTCGGGCGGTAGCTGCCGCGCTGGGGATGGTTCTGGGTCTTGGCATGCACGCCGGCCCAGGCGCGCACGCGCACCTGCCCGTACTGCGCATGCTGCTCACGGTGCGTGTGGGTGGGTGTCCACCAGGTGCCCGCGTCGGCGCAGGCGAACTTCTGGCCGTGCTGGCGCGGCCGTCCTACCTTCGGCCCAGGCGCTGGTGGCGGCGGATCGGCGTAGAAACAGCGGCCGCTCCGCAGCCGCACCAGCACCGCGACCTGCTCCCCATCCACTTCGGCCAACTCACGGGCGAGCGTCACCGGGTCATAGCCGGCGTCGAAGACGCACAGCGGGACTGGCGCGTCCACCGACCGCTGCTCCACCAACTCCGCGATCTGCGCCGCAGCCACCGCGTGGGCATCGCCACCCGCCGGCACGCGCTGCACATCCAGCGGCGCGGTCCAACTGTCGTGGGTCAAGCTCAGCTGCGCCAACCACGAGTACGACCAGCCGGTGACGATGGGCTGGCCGGCTGACTGGCGCGAGGAGGAGAAGTAGTGCGCTCGTCCCGGACTGGTCTCCGCGTCGTCGCGTGGCCAGACGCTGGTGTCGACGGCATAGATCGGTTGGCCATCATCCAGTGGATAGACGGCGATCAGTTCGCGCAGGGCGGCTGCGTCCAGGCGACCCGCCGCCAGGGCAGCGTACAGACTGCCCCACCGTCGCCGATGCACCGGCACCAGGCTCAAGTACGCCAGGGAGGGCACCAGTCCAGCCACCGTGGCGGCATCCAGGAGCTCGAACAACGCATCGCGCCGGGCGCCAAAGCGGTCGTACACCCCGGCGCGGAACTGCCGCAGGGTGTTGAAGGTAGCTCGATCGAGCATGCCAGACCCTACCGGCTCGCACCGGCCTTCGTCCGGGTTTCACGCCTTACCCGCCTCCGGGCTTAAAACGCAAGCTTAGCAAGTGTAGTGAAATAAAGTTCACACCACGTCGGGAGTTCTCTGGGCTGGAAGACCCGGCCGCAGCGTGTAGTTCCAATGCGCCGCGGGAAAAGCGGCGAGGTGTAGCGAATGCAAGAGTCGTACAGTGAAGGAGTAGCGATCCACACCCGCCCCGAGCTATGCGTAGCTGGCCGCAAGGTCAGGGACGAAGCGTTAGCAGGGGCATGTGCAGGCCGAGTATTGAGCCCCGAAAGTAGCTTCGCCTGGAGTGCCGACGCTATTGGAATAAGCGGACGGCCACGCCCAGCCCATCGTCATCGCGAGATGGGCTGGGGCCCCACGAGGTCTGAGACCTCGGGCATGCACGGAAACACCTCGCACACGATTCGGGAGATCCCACGCTTCCCCGCCCGCCAAGGCGCAGCGGGAAGGCCAATGGCGACGCCGCTGATGCACGAGCCTGGGAAGTCAGACAGCCCCATACTACCGAGGAGGGTGTGAGTCGCCCTGGGTCCGGTGGAGAGTCGGAGGCTTGGATCACGCGGCCTCAGCGGCCTCGTCCTGCCGATAGTACAGGGCCTCGTATTCGGCTGGTGGAAGGTGGTTGAGAGCGCTGTGCAAACGCCTGTGGTTCCACCAGTCGACCCAGGCGGCCGTGGCCAGCTCCACATGCTCCAGGGACCGCCAGGAGGCGCCCTGGCGGTGGATAACCTCGGCTTTGTAGAGGCCGTTGACCGACTCCGCCAGGGCGTTGTCATAACTATCCCCGCGGGAGCCCACCGACCTCATTGCACCAATTTCTTCGAGTCGCTCGGTGTAGCGAATCGCGGTGTACTGAACACCTCTATCACTGTGGTGCACGAGACCAGTAAGATCCTGCCGGCGTCGCTTCCAGATCGCCATTTCGAGCGCATCGAGGGCCACATCCGCGTGCAGCGAGCGTGAGATACGCCAGCCGACAATGAAACGGCTGAAGACGTCGATGACGAAAGCCACGTACACGAAGCCGCTCCGGGTGCTGACGTAGGTCAGGTCCGCCACCCACAGACCATTCGGTGCTGCTGCATTGAAGTTGCGCTCGACCAGGTCGTCTGGCCGGGTGTCGACTTCGTTCGACATGGTGGTGATCGGCTTGCGCTTGCCGCGGACCACACCCTCGAGGTCCATCTCGTCCATCAGGCGGTGCACCCGGTCACGACCAACCTGGATGCCTTCACGATTGAGCTGGCGCCAGACCTTGTCGATGCCGTACACGCCGAAGTTGTCGCGGTGCACCCGGGCGATCTCGATTTTCAGCTGCTCATCACGCTGCTTGCGCGGTGACGCGCGTCGAGACACGGCCGCGTAATACGTGGACGGGGCGAAGTGCAGCACCTTGCAGATCGGCTCGACCCCCCAGCGCTCCTTGTGCGCGTTGATGAATTTCACGACTTCGGCAGTCGAGGGTCGAGCTCCCTCGCAAAAAAAGCCGAGGCCGCCTTCAAGATCTCGTTAGCCCGCCGCAGCTCGCGGTTCTCACGTTCCAATTCGGTGATGCGCCGCTGCTGCTCGGTCGTCACACCCGGGCGCTTGCCATTGTCGACGTCGACCTGCTTGACCCAATTCCGGAGCGATTCGGGCCCGATCCCGAGCTGGCGGGCCACTCGCGTGACCGCGCCTACCCGCTCGCCGCTCTCGGCGATCGCCTCGTGCACCATACGCACAGCCCGCTCCCGCAGTTCAGGCGGGTACCGACGCTGGAACGGGCTACCGTGGTTTGGACTTGCCATTCGAAGTTCCATCCTCTCAAACGAATGGACTCTCCATCAAACCCAGGGCACCTCAGTTCGTTTTTCAGCCAGGGGTGCAAGACGGCATTCGGGGCGCTGGGCACGCCCTTGGCCCGCACCTCGCCCGTGGCTGGACGCAACAGGGTCAACAGCTTGGCGGCGCCGCCACGGATGTACTCGTGCGGGTGGCACGGCGGGTGCCCCTCCGGTTGCCAGGACTGACCGGGCTGGGGCACCGCCTGATACGGGCCGGCCTCATCCTGGCACCACAGCGGACTGCCG
>CBJLVJ010000478.1:0-3700 GCA_966426465.1 uncultured bacterium
CAGCCTCGAAGGAAAACTGTGCGAGTGCCAGAGAAAGCACCATTCCGGTGATCGGGGCGGCTGTTACAAACGGTGCTAGCACCGGATCGCGGAGGTCGCGGACGATCTGCCGGGGACCCTGCCGGAGGTAGGCGACGATCAGGCCAACCCACACGACGGTGGCCAACGCGTAGGCCGTATTCGACGCGGCGGAAGGCGCCCCTAGCGCAAATTCCGCGGCCCACCACGCGTCGCCCAGGCCCGCGAGTCCGAGGGCAATTCCGAACAGATTCGGCGTGATGCGCGTCGATGGATGCGCATCCTGGCGAGCATGTCGCTCGGCAACAGTGATGAGCTGTTCGGCTGTTGTTGTCAAGGTGACCTCCGCTCCAAATGGTGGCCAGTCCATCGCGGCTCGCCATGTATTGCTCACCAGCATCAATCCAACCGGGCCCTGCCGACATGCGCCATACGCCCGAACGGGCTCGGGCCTTAGACCTACGCACGATGCACGGCAGGGCAGGTAGTCCATACGCCGCAAGCCGGCTTTGCCGATGTGCCCGTGACAAAAAATCATGACCTCCAGTCGCCACGGCGGCAGGATGGTGGCAGCCGAGTGACAGCAGAGAGTAGTATCGACACCTGTCATGGCCACGCAACTCCCCCGTGGTTCACACACGGAGTCCTTTGCGGGCCTGCTGCTGCGGCACCGCGGACGGACCGGACTGAGCCAGCGCGAGCTCGCCGAGCGACTCGGCACGACCAGACGGTCCATTCAAGATTGGGAGTCCGGCGCCTACTATCCCAGCGCCGAGCGGCTGCAGGTGCTCATCCAGATGTTGATCGAATCGGGCGGGCTGACGGTTGGGCATGAGGCAGTCGAGGTGCACGAGTTGTGGGCGGCGGTGCTACGCGAGGCGCCGCGGATGCACACGCCGCTCGACAACGTGTGGCTCGAAACGCTTCTCGCCGAGCGTGCGCCTCAACAAACGAGCCAAGCTTCTCGCGACGCAATGCCATTACGGCCGACCGAAAGCCCAGCTGAGGCTGGACGGGTCGAACGCCATCAGGACTGGGGCGAAGCACCGGATGTGCTCGGGTTCATGGGCCGTGCTGAAGAGCTCGCAACCGTGCGCGAGTGGGTGCTGAAGGAGCGCTGCCGGCTGGTGGCCGTGCTCGGCATGGGCGGAATTGGCAAGACGGCGCTCACATCACGGTTGGCCCAGGACGCGGTACCGGCCTTTCATCGCGTGTACTGGCGGAGCTTGCGGGACGCGCTTCCTGCTAACGAGTGGCTGGCCGGCGCGATCGGATTTCTGTCGGCTCACCAACTTGTGCCGCCGAAGGGTGAGTCGGCGCAGTTGACTGCGTTGGTTCAACTTTTGCGAGATCGGCCGAACCTGCTGGTGCTGGACAACTTCGAGACGGTCCTCGAGCCAAGCCAGCAGGAGGGGCGTTATCGCGACGGTTTCGCGGCTTATGGCTCACTGCTGCAAGCTATCGGCGAGACGCGACATCAGAGTTGTCTGGTTGTGACCAGTCGTGAGGCGCCGCCGGAGCTGGCGGTTCTCGCTGGGGGCGCGGTGCGCGCATTTCAACTCGGTGGTTTGGGTGCGCGCGAGGGGCGCGCGTTATTAGCGGACAAGCAACTCTCGGGCAGTGACCCGGAATGGACCGAACTGATTGCACGCTTCAGCGGCAACGGCCTCGCGCTGAAAGTGGTCGGCGAGAGCATCGAGCAAGTGTTCGGCGGCGACATCGCGATGTTTCTGAAGCAAGCAGGCCCCGGTGCGATGTCGGGCGGCATCCGGCGTCTGTTGGCCGAGCAGATCGACCGCAGTTCGTCCCTCGAGCGGAAGCTGTTGCGCGTGCTGGCCGTGGAGCGCGAACCGGTTACGCTTGCCGATCTGATCGCTCGGCTCGGTCCGCGCGCCGGCCAGGGATCCGTCGTCGAGGCGGTCGGGGCGCTGCGCAGGCGTTCGCTCGTTGAGCGTGCCGCGACCGCGGGCATGGCCGCTTTCACGCTGCACTCGGTGGTGCTCGAGTACGTGACGGACCGATTGGTTGAGGAAGTCAGCGGCGAGATTGCCCGCGGCCAGCCGCTCCAACTCTCCGAGCAATCGCTTGTCGGGGCACAGGCGAAGGACTACGTGCGGCAAACGCAAGAACGGTTGATCGCCGCGCCAATCCTCCAGGAGATGCACGCGCAATTTGGGGTGGCCGAGACTGAGCGGCGGCTACTCGGGCTGCTCGGCGGCTGGCGCCATCGGCCAGAAGCGGCTCAGGGCTTCGGGCCCGGCAACGTGGTCAACCTGCTGCGACTGGAGCGCGGCGACCTGCGCGGGTTAGACTTTTCGGGCCTTACAATCCGCCAGGCTTACCTGGCGGGCATTGAGGCGCAGGACGCAAGCTTCGTGGGCGCGCACCTGGCTGAGAGCGTGCTGGGCGATGCGTTCCAGGCGGTCACCGCTATCGCGATGAGCGCTGATGGGACGCGGGTTGCAGCCGGCACGATCGACGGCGAAGTCCGCGCCTGGCGAACAGCGGATCGTACTCCCGTCCTTTCCGTGCACGGGCACACTGGCCCGGTCCAGGGCATAGCGCTCAGCGCGGACGGCCAGACGGTTGCCAGTGGTGGCTACGACGGGACGATGCGACTGTGGGCGACTGAGGACGGTCGTCCTATAGCCACGCTGGAAGGACATACCGGCGGTGTGATCGGGATGGCGCTCAGCGCCGACGCCCGAATAGCCGCCGGGGGCGGGCAGGACTCAGCCGTGTGGCTGTGGTCGATCGAAGACCGACGACGGCCAGTCATCCTGGAAGGTCACACCGCGGGCGTGTGGGGAGTGGCGCTCAGCGCCGAC
The DNA here is from genome assembly GCA_966426465.1 of uncultured bacterium. GTDB lineage: Bacteria > Chloroflexota > UBA6077 > UBA6077 > CF-72 > CF-72. The sequence goes on from CBJLVJ010000478.1 coordinate 2,847, forward strand.
GGGCGGACGCTCGCCAGCGGCGGTTTGGACTCGACCGTGCGGGTCTGGGACGTAGAGGGCGGCCGTCTACGAGCCACCCTGGAAGGACACACCGGTGGGATCTGCGCCGTCTCGGTCAGCGCGGACGGTCGGACGATCGCCAGCGCCAGCCTGGATGGGACGGTGCGGTTGTGGGCGGCGGAGGACGGGCGAGCCCTGGCCACTCTGCAGGGGCACACTGCAGGTGTGTGGGGCGTGGCGCTCAGCGCAGACGGGCAGGCGGTGGCCAGCAGCAGTCAGGACAAGTCGGTGCGACTGTGGGATGCCAAAAGCGGGCGATGTCGTGCAGTGCTGGAGGGCCACACCAACGGCGGTATTCGCGTGGCCGTCACCGCCGACGGGCGGACCGTCGTCAGCGGCGGCTTCGATGGGACGGTGCGGCTCTGGGCGGCGGACGACGGTGGATCTCTGGCCACCCTTCGAGGTGACGTCGGCGGGGTGTGGGGCGTGGCGGTCAGCGCGGACGGTCGGGCTATCGTCAGCGGCGGCTTCGACGGAATCGTGCGTTTATGGGCGGTGGAGGACGGACAATGCCTGGCCGCGCTGCGGGGTGATATCAGCGGGGTCTGGGGCGTGGCGATCAGCGCCGACGGGCGGACCGTCGTGGGCGGTAGCTTGGACGGACCGGTACGAGTATGGGCGGCCGAGGACGGGCAGTCGCTGGCCACCCTGGAGGGGCACACCTCTGAGGTGTGGGGCGTGGCGGTCAGCGCCGATGGGCGGACCGTCGCTAGCGGCGGTTTCGACGGGACGGTGCGACTATGGGCGGTGCAGGACGGGCGGCCTCTCGCCACCCTACCAGGTGGCAGCGGAGG
>CBJLVJ010000479.1:0-3699 GCA_966426465.1 uncultured bacterium
CCATGTGCGAGAAGCTGCTCGCCAACGTGGTGATCGAAAGCTACCGCGTGGAGGTGGCGTGAGAGGGGCGCGAGCCCTTCTCATGCTCGCCCTCTTCAGTCTCTCCGCCTGCGCCAAGCAGACCCCGCCTCCGCCCGCGGCGGTGCCGGTCAAGGCATACGTCGACGGCGGCTTCGCTCGAAAGTAGGGCAGCGTCGCGGGTGAACCTGTCGGATGCCGCTGACGGTCCGATCCTGCGCCTGAACCAGGTGACCAGGGCATTCAGCGGCATCCAGGCGTTGGCTGGCCTGTCGTTCGAGCTTCGGCGGGGCGAAGTCCACGCGCTGGTGGGCGAAAATGGCGCGGGCAAGTCGACGCTGATCAAGATCGTGGCGGGGGCGTACGTGCCGGACAGCGGAACGATCGAGGTCGACGGCAACACGTACGACACACTCACCCCCGAGCAGGCGCGCGACCTGGGCATCGCCGTTGTCTACCAGGAGTTCAACCTGCTACCCGAGCTGTCCGTGGCCGAAAACATGTTTCTCGGTGCGCAGCCCACCGGTATTCTGGGGTTGCTCGATCGTTCGGGGCGGCGCCAGCGGGCGCAGGCGATCCTGCGCCGACTCGGCGCCCAGCTCGATCCGGATCGCCTCGTCAAACAGCTGACGGTGGGCGAGCAACAGATCGTCGAGATTGCCAAGGCGCTGGTGACGGACGTGCGGATCCTGATCATGGACGAGCCGTCGGCGGTGCTGCCCAGCCATGACATGGACCGCCTGTACGGCGTGATCCGGGCATTGCGGGCCGCCGGCGCCAGCATTATCTACATCTCGCACCGGCTGGACGAGATCTTCCTGATCGCCGACCGCGTCACTGTCGTAAAAGACGGGCGCTCGGTCATGACCAGACCGGTCGCGGACACGACGCGCAACGAGCTGGTCACCTCGATGGTCGGGCGCACGCTCACCGAGCAGTACCCGGCCGCGGATGCGGAGCTGGGCGAGACGCTGCTGGAGGTCCGCGAGCTGTCGATCGAGGCCTGCGTGTTCGATGTGTCGTTCGAAGTGCGCGCAGGCGAAATCGTGGGTCTGGCCGGGCTGGGTGGCAGTGGTCGGACCACCGTCGCGCGAGCGCTGGTCGGTCTGGCGGCGATTGACCGGGGTGAGGTCCGCTTCTGTGGTCGGCCGGCGCCGCGCCAGCCGGGCGCCGCCGCCCGGGCGGGCATCGTCCTGGTCCCCGAGGATCGCAAGGAGCATGGGCTGGTCGCCAGCCAGACGGTCCGATTCAATCTGACGCTGCCCAATCTGGCGCGTTTGACGCGTTTCGGGCTGGTGCTCCGGCGGCGCGAAAGACCGGTCGTGCAATCGTCCATCCAGCGACTGCAAATCCGACCGCCTGCGCCTGAGACGCCGGTCGAAAACCTGAGCGGTGGCAACCAGCAGAAGGTGGTGCTCGCCAAGTGGCTGCTTGCCAGGCCGCGGCTGATCGTGCTCGACGAGCCCACCCGCGGCGTGGACGTGGGCGCCAGAGTCGAGATCTACGGACGCATGCGCGAGCTGGCGCGCGCCGGGGTCGGCATGGTCATGGTCTCGTCCGAGCTGCCGGAGCTGCTCGGCATGAGTGACCGCATCCTCGTCTTCCACGAGGGACGCCTCGCCGGGGAGCTGCCCGCCGAGCAGGCCAGCGAAACCGCCGTCATGCACCTGGCCACCGGCAGCGCCATCGCCGCCCCAGCGCTCGCCTGAGCCATGGCAATCCGCGAAGAACAATTGGCCGTGGGCCGGCGGCTGCCGGTGGATGGGTCGATTGTCTTCATCTACGCGCTGGTGCTGCTCGTAGGCGTGGGCGCGGGGGTGTACTCGGAGCGCTTCAGAGATCCGGGCAACCTGACCAACGTCCTGCGCCAGACGATCGTGCTCGGTCTGCTGGCGATCGGCCAGAGCATGGTCATCATCGCCGGTGGCATCGACATGAGCATCGCGCTCATCGCGCGCGTGGCCTCGCTCATCGTCGCGGTGCTGTTCGGCGGGAGCGAGGCGTTGATCCTGCCGCTGTTGCTGCTCGGACTGGCCATCGGCGCCGCGCTGGGCCTGCTGAACGGAGTGATCATCACCCGCGTGTACGCCAGTCCGTTCATCGTCACGTTCGGCATGTTCAGCATCCTCAGCGGTGTCGGTCTGGCCATTGCGTCCAGCCCGGTGGGCAAGATTCCAGCCGCTTATCTGGGGATCTACGACGCGAGCCTCGGCCCCGTTCCGCTGAGCGTGATGGCCATGGCCGCCGTCTGGCTGGCGGCCTGGGTACTCACGAGCTGGACCCGCTTCGGCCGTGCGCTGTACGCCGTAGGCGGCTCGCAACGCGTGGCACGGCTATCAGCAATCAGAGTTTCCAGAACGCTGGTCGTGGCCTATGTGCTCAGCGGAATCTGTGGCGCCGCTGGCGGACTCTTCATCCTGGCTCGCACTGGCGTTGGCGACCCCAAGCTGGCGGACGGCCTGGAGTTCCAGTCGATCGTCGCCGTGGCGCTGGGCGGCATCAGCCTGTCCGGCGGACGGGGATCGCTGCTGGGCACGCTCGGCGGTGTGTTGCTGCTCGGCGTGGTGGCCAACATGTTCAACATCCTCCAGGTGGACTCGTTCTTCCAGCAGCTCATCCTGGGCCTGGTGGTACTGGTCACGGTTGCCACGTATCGCACGAGAAAAGCCACATGAGCGCGGTTTCGTTCACGTGGGGCGTGCGTACCGGACGGGCCTCCGCGACCTTTGTTCGCGCCGTAGATCTGGCCGGACAGTGGGCGGCGCCGGTGGCCAGCGCGATCGTGTTACTGCTGGCAGCGGTGTTCGTTCCCAAGTTTTACGAACCCGGCAACCTGACCACGGTAGCCATCCAGACGGCGGTGCTGGGCATTGTTGCCATCGGGCAGATGCTGGTCCTGCTGGTGGCCGGTCTGGACCTGTCGGTCAACGCGGTGCTCGGCCTCGGGGCGGTGATCGTCATCCAGAACCAGCAAGGCTTTTCGCCCGTGACGGTCCTCGAGGCGCTCGCGATTGCCGTGCTGGTGGGGCTCGGCAACGGGCTCCTGGTCGCCTGGCGCCGCGTCCCACCGTTTATCGCGACGTTTGGCATGCTCATTTTCGTCGGCGGTGCGCGTCTTGCCTACACGCATGGCCAGGCGAGCGGCAACGTGCCTGGCTGGCTGCGAGTGGTTGGCATCGGCCAGATCGGACCGATACCGAACGCGACGCTGACCTGGATCCTGCTCACGGCGCTGGCCGGCGGCGTGCTGCTGTACACCCGCTTCGGACGCTACGTCTACGCGGTGGGCGCCAATTATGCGGCCGCGCGCTACGCCGGCGTGCCGACGCGCGAGGTGGTGGTCGCGTGCTACGTCACGTGTTCGGTGCTGGCGCTGGCCGCCGGACTGGTGCTGAGCGGGTACATCGGCTATGTCGATCAGCGATTGGGCACTGACTTCAATGTCAACTCCATCGCCGCGGCAATCGTCGGCGGCACCACGTTCAGCGGTGGGCGTGGCAATCCACTCGGGACGGCGGCCGGCGCCATCCTGCTCAGCATCTTGCTCGACCTGGTTGTCGTGGCCGGCATTCCCATCAACTGGCAGCTGGCTGTGCAGGGCGTGGTGCTGGTGCTGGCAACCGCCATCCAGGGCATGCGCGCGCACCTGTTGAGTCGCTGATGACGACGCGGCTGCTGGTG
>CBJLVJ010000480.1:0-3691 GCA_966426465.1 uncultured bacterium
AACCCGCGCTGCCAGCCGCCGTCTCGCGGAGCGCATACCAGGTCGGGGGATCACCCTGCGGGCCGGTCCGTGGGCGTGGCGATCGTGTCCAGCTCAGTGCGCGGTCGGCCCTGAGGCCTGGCACGTCTGGGTCAGGCTCGGCCCTGAGCAATGCTCGGGCACCCGCTTGTCACGCTCTCCGAGCGACAACGCCCCGTAAGCAACGCGTAATCTTCGGCGTCTTGGGCCGCTGTGGAGTGTGGTGGTACGTTCCAGCTGCGAGGGGGCTCGGACCTGGACGTGGCGCCGGCTGCCAAGGATGGTCGACCAGACCGCGGCCGACTGGCGCGGCTCGTGCTGGCGTGGGGCACGCTCGCCGGCCTGCTGGGGAGCACGCTGGCGCCGACCGTCTCCGAGCCCGAGTCAGCGTCCATGCTGGCAGTCAGCGAACCAACTCCGCTGCCAGCGGTCGTCGTCGAAGCTGGCGTATCACCCACAGCGGTGCCCACCTCGACGCCCGCGCCAACAGCGGTCGTGGCGCGGGCCGTAGAGCCGGCGACGCCGATCGACGTCGCCCTCGCCGGAGTGGCGGAGGCGTGGCTGGTTCGGGTCCAGCGGGGTGCTCGCAGCGGTTCGGGCGTGGTCGTCGGAGCCGATGGGCTGATTGTCACCAGCGACGAGGTGGTGGACGGCTACGCTCCCATCCGCGTCTGGTTGCCGGATGGCCAGATGCTGTACGCCGAGATCCTGTTTGAGGACACCGATGAGGCGCTCGCGCTGCTGGCGGTGCCGGCTGCCACGCCCGGGGTAGCCCCGCTGGTCGGCGGCACACACACGGACCAGCCGGTGCTGCTGGTCGGCTCCGGAGCCGGGGTGGGCGAGCCCACGGTCATCACCCAGGCAACGCTACTGGATCAGCCAGACCAGACTGTGCTCCCCTACCGCGGCGGCGAACCGGGGCCGGTCGCTCAGCCGGCTGGCAGTCCGCTGCTGGACGAGGCCGGCGGTGTCGTCGGTCTCGCCACTCGACCAGGCCAGACCGGGAGCGGCGTGCCGGCCGAGCGCATCCTGGCGTTCGTGAAGGAAGGCGAGGCGACGTGGCGGGCGGCCGCGCGCGGTCCAGTCCCGTCCGCTGGCTCCGCTGCGCCACGGGCGGCCATGCCCGGCCTGGTTAGCCAGCACGTGGAGCCGGCGGAAGTTGACCCGGGGGCGTCACTCACGTTGACGTACGACATCGTCAACCCCGGTACGAATGGGCAGCCGGTGGTGCTGGGCGCCTCAGTTCGGCGAGAGTCCGTGCAGGCCTGGATTGACGATCCCGCCAATGACGCCGCGGTCGTCGTCCAGCCTGGTCGAGCCACCTATCAGCGCGAGTTCCGGCTGCCGGGTGAAGCGCGCAGCGGCTGGTATGAGGTGGCGTGGAGTGTCCTGAGCCCGGACAAGTCCGCCAGCTACGGCTTCGAGACGGTTGCGCGTGTGGTCTGGGTCCGGCCCGTCGGTTCTGGCGCGGCCCCCGGCACGGCCCCGCAGGTCGCGAGCGACGCCGCCAACGTTTCTCCGCCCGCCAATGTGGTTCGGCCAGCGGCAGCGGTGCCCACGCCCACGCCTCGGCGGGCGGCGGTCCCTCCTCCGCCGCGCCCAACCGCCAGGCCAACCCCCAGACCGGCGTCCAGCGCGAAGCCCACCCTGACGCCCACGCCCGCTCCGCGACGCGCCCCGACGCCGACACCTGTGGGACGCCGCTGAGCGCGGACGATCGCACACCGTCAGCCTAGGGCCTACTCAGTCGTCGATTGACTGGCGGAAGGCAGTTCGCGGCGCAGGCATCTCGCTGGACGCGCCGCGGACACTCTTCCAGATCGCCTCGTTGAGCGCGTTGTCGGGCGCGCGATCTTCGGCCGAAAAGTCCATGGCGAGCGACTCGGCGACCATCGGTGCATCGGCGGCGTTGAGCTCGTCAAGCGGCTGGGCCGGCTGCACGGCGGTATAGGCACGCGGGTCGGGTACGTCGGTGAAGCTGGCGAGCATGGGCGTAGCGGCGGCATCGAACTGAGTCATCGGCCCCATGCCGGCGATCAATTCAATTGTCCGCAGCATCGAGACCGTGCTGTAGAAGGTGGGATCGATGCGGCCGGTCTGGGTGTATGGGCTGATCACGAGCGCCATGGTCCGGTGGGCGTCCACGTGATCGGGCCCATTCTGGGCGTCGTCTTCGACGACGAAGATGGCTGTCTCAGCCCAGTACGCGGAATGGGACACCGCGTCGACCATGCGGCCCAGCGCGAGATCGTTGTCGGCCACGTACGCGCGGGGCGTGGGCACACCCGGTCGAGTGCCAAAGGTGTGGTCATTGGGCAGCCGAACCAGCTCGACGGTCGGCAGATCTCCGTTCCGCACAAACGCGCCGAACTCTGCGAGCCACTCCTCAAGACGCGTCTGGTCTGAGGTGTACGGGTCGTAGCCCGGGTAGGCGCGGTCAGTATGTCTGCCGAGGCCTGGCGCGATCGGCGTGAATGTGTCGCCGCCCAGGATCCAGATGCCGTAGCTGCGGTAGCTGATGCCGGCCTGCTCCAGGCGATCCCAGATGTACGCGTTGGCGGAGTCGTCCCCGGGCGCGGCAGCCAGGGTGATCGCCTCGAAGTCGTACGGCCGATTCCGGCCTGAGTAGCTGGAAGGCCAGGTCTTCTGCACGTAGGTATTTGCCTCGGCGGCCGTCGACCAGTTCCAACCGTCCGCGGAGACTTCCGCGTCGGCGTAGAAGTTGTCGAGCGTGACGAAGCGGCGGGCCAGCTCGCGCGTGTTGGGCGCGGAGGCGTCGTCGAACAGGTTCAGTGTCGGATCGCCGTTGCCTTTGCCCAGGCTGCCCAGGATCTGGTCATAGGTCCGGTTCTCTTTGATGACGTAGATGACGTGCTTGATCGGCGAAGGGTCGCCAGGTCGGCGCGGAACGATCTGCGCCTGGGCCGCCGCCACCGCTCGCACCTGGCCGCGTTCGTCGAAACCGTTGTTGGCAATGACCCGCGCGGTATACCGCTCGAGCTCGCCCTGACCTGGGGCAGGAACCATGGACAGGGTACCGACCGCCATTGAGGCGACAAACTGACTAGCCGGAGTGTCGCGGCGGTAGGGGCTGGGCCCGTTGGGGTTTGGCCCGGTGCCGAGCCCCTTCGCGTTGGTGACGTACAGCTCGGTCCCGTCCGGCGCAACGGCGATACCAGTCGGGTACCAGGCCGTCGGAATCAGCCCGATGACTGCATCGCTCGGGCCGAGCTGGACGACCGCCACGTCGTTGTTGCCCGCATTGGCCACATACAACCTGTCACCGGACACCGCCAGCGCATTCGGGCTGCTACCCTGGCGGGCCTCCGGATAAGGCGCCAGATCGATCGTGCGCGTCACCACGTCCAGGTTGGTGTCGATGACCGATACCGTGTCGCTGTCGGTGTTGGCGACGTACACCTCCTGGCGGGCGGAGTTGAGCGCCAGGGCGCTCGGGTGCGTACCCACTCCGAGTGTCTGCCGCAGGCGTGGCTTGAGCGTGTCGACAACCGACACGCTCCGCTCACCCCAATTGCTCACGTAGGCCCTACTACCGTCGTCAGCCAGCACCACGGCATAGGGACTTGCGCCAACCGGCACCGTCGCCGTGACCGAACGGGTGCCCAGATCGATGATAGACAATGCATTGCCCAGGTTGTCAGCCGCGTACAGG
>CBJLVJ010000481.1:0-3685 GCA_966426465.1 uncultured bacterium
GAGCACCTTCACGAGTTCCCCTCAAGGGGGTCCCCGCGGCTCGTGTGTTTCCAGTTGGTCTGCGCTGCGCAGCGCAACGCCAATTCCATCGGTATGAGCTATGCGCATTCGCTCGGCGGCAGCGGCCGGGACAACCGGCGTGGGCATGGCTGGGCTGCTGATGGGAGCTGGCGCGACAGCGGCTGCCTGGACCTCGGCAGCCGTCGTCGTGTCCGGATCGGCGGAGCCGGCGCCCGGCCGGCCCGTGGGGCGATCGCTATCTCGATAGTTCAGGAACGCCGCCGGGCCCCGCAGGACCGATAGGTCGACCTGAACGCCCGTAGTCCACCACAGCGCGATGAGGGCTCCCACCAGAACGACGCCGAGCCCGAGGAGAGACATGCTTGTGCTGTTATCGCGTCGGTGGTAGACGCACATCCCTGCGGAGGTGTGTCCCCGTCCTGTCACAGGCGCAAGCTGCCGGATCGCCTGGTGCCGTGGGAGAGGCACCACCTGGTTCTCGGAGCCCCGGAGCTCGCGGTCTTGCTGGTCGGCGGCTCGCAGGGGCCGCACGTACTTCCAACACGGCGGCGGAGTCCGAGCCATTGGATTCAGCAACCCTCACCTGGATCTCCGCTCAAACCGGAGCGTGTCAGGGTCCCCAGACAAGTCGCGCCAGGATGCTCGCCTGCGTCTTGAGGAGTGCGATGGGGGCGGGCTTCACAGTTTCTGGCATTGGCGACACTGTGCGCGCCCAGCAGCGATACGTCATGAACTTACGTCACATCACGATGCGAACGATCGCGGGGATGGCGCTGGGGCACGTCATGGCTACGATCCGGTATCGGCGCAGCGCGCGGACCGCGCACGTCGACGGACGTCTTCGCCATCCCCAAGCCGCGTGATTCATAGGGGCGTGCAGGCCGGTTCTCTACGCAAGGTTTTGAGGCGCAAGGTGCGGACGTCGCTGCCGATGCCTCGACGAAGCGGCCCGCGCCTTTGCTTTACGAGGTGCGGGCCTGCTCGCCCGATGGCGCGGGCATGTCGACCGTGACCAGCTCCGGTCCAATGCCGCGGATGGCCGAGGCGGGGATCGTCACGCCGGTGCCGCCCAAGCCGAGCATGCCCCCGCTGTGCGCCTCGAGTTCGGTGAGCGCACCGCTAGCCTGCTCGATCGTGACGTCGCGGACATCGCCGAGGTAGGCGCCTTCGCCATTGACGACCTTCAGGCCTATGAGGTCGCCCAGGGAGCGCAGGAGGTTACCCATGCCTGCCTGGTCCGACGCCGCCTGCGTGGCAGTCGCGCTCTCCACGGTCACCGCATCGGCTCCAAGGCTGCGGACTGCGGCGAACGGTAGGACAGACCGACCGCCGGTCGTCGTCAGCACCAGGGCCGCCACCCGGAGGGCGGCTGTGTCGAACAGGACATCCTCGACTCGTCCGATCTGCACCCCGTCCGCCATGCTCACGACGGCCTTGTTCTTAAGTCCACTCGCCTTCATGGAGCCCTCCTGGTCACTGGGGCTCAGCGTAGCAGGCGCATTATCGCCGGCGTCGCGGCCAGCGCTATTCACATGATAGAGACGTGGCTCCCGCCGGCCGGGGTAAGCGGCAGGCGGACGACAAAGGTGCTGCCTTTGCCCTCTTCGCTCTCCACCGAGATGGTTCCCCCATGCAGCTCCACCAGCTGACGCGCACTGGCCAGCCCGAGACCGGTTCCCGCGAAGCGCCCGACCACGTTCGCCCCGCGACGGAATCGGTCAAACACGTGGGGCAGGTCATCCGACGGGATGCCGACCCCTTCGTCACGCACGACCAGCACCGCGGACTTGCCGTGGGATCCATCCGTTGCGTTCACGCTGACGCGGACCGCACCGCCGTCGGGACTGTACTTGATAGCATTGTTCAGCAGGTTGGCGAGCACGCGATGCACCCGGGCCTCATCCACGGTGGCCTCGAGCGTCGGCGGGTCGGCCTCGAACAGGAATTGGTGCAGGTCAGACACGAGCTCGTGCTCACCGACCGCCCGGCGGGTGAGCGCGACCAGCTCCGTGCGAGCCAGCAGCAGCGCCAGGGTCTGACCTGCCTGCTTCACGGACGCATCCAACAGGTCCTGTGTCATACACCGCATGCGTGCCGCCGCTGCGTAGATATGCGCCAAACGCAGCTCGAGTCGCTCCCGTTGCAGCGTCTCGTCGCGCGCGAGCTGGCGCTGCAAGAGCTGCGTCTGCGCCACGATGACGGTCAGCGGCTGCTGCACGTCGTGGCAGACCGAGGCCAGACGCTCCTCCTTCTGGGCTATGGCTGCGGCTTGCTCGCGCGCCAACGACCGGGCACGCTCTTCCTCCGGCTGCTGGCGATCGGTGATGTCGCGGGCGACGGCGTACAGCAAGCCCTCGGGCGTGGGCATCGCCGTCCAGGCGAGCCACCGGTACAGCCCATCCTTACGGCGAAAGCGATTCTCGAGCCCAAATGTCGGCTCGCCTCGCGACAGCTTCTCGAGGGCCGCGTTTGTGGCGGCTCGATCGGCAGGATGCACAAAACTGAGGAACGGCTGATTGAGCAGGTCGGCCTCGGCGTACCCGAACGCGTGCGGAAACATCGGGCCAAGCCGCTGAAAGTACCCGTCGCGGCCGATGACGATGAGCAGGTCGGTCGCCAGCGAGACAAACGGTGCGCGGTCTTCCGCGCCGGGCGGGCGCTCGTGCGCGTGGACTGCCGCGTTGGGTGCGCCTCCGTCCCTTGTGGTGGGACGATGGCCGTCGGAGCACGCGCTGGTCATAGACATTACTTCATCCATGGTCAGGCTCGGGCGTCTGAGCGAAACTTGCAGCTTGCTATGAGGTGTCGCAGGGCAATACGCAGCGGGCATTGGAGCCTCAACAGCCGTCGCCGTGCCTTCTGGCGAGACGCTGCTCGCCTTGGATCCAGGTCGGCATGGATGCACGCTACACCCGCGTAGTACGCGCGGCATGAAGAATAATCATCCCCGTACGGTTGCTCATGCCGGCCCAGCCCCGGCGTCATTCACGCTCAATGCTCCTCCACAGGCACATCCGGGATGTCGGTGTCCAGTACGCCACGCAGCAGATCCTCACGCGCGGTGCGCCCGAGCGACTCGTACCGCGAGCGCAGCCGCTCCAGATCGGTCTCGGTGAGCTCCTCCAGGTCGAGCAGAGCGTTGTGCGCTCCGGCGACCGTGCGAATCAGTTCATCGAGCTTCAGATGCACGGCGGCGCTATCGCGGTTCTGGGTGTTCTGGATGAGAAAGACCATGAGAAAGGTGACGACGGTGGTGCCCGTATTGATCACCAGTTGCCACGTGTCGCTGAATCCAAAGATCGGTCCGGTGACGAGCCAGACGACGATGGTGGCCGCCGCGAGCACAAACGCCAGAGGGTGACCGGTGGCACGTGCCGTCCATTTTGCGAAGCGCGAGAATGGTGAGCGGGAGTAGGGATACATGACCTCTCTCCGGATGCGATGTTGGTCTGCTGTGGGACCCCACGGACCATGCGCCATAGCGAGCGGTATTCGGTAACCGCCACCTCGATGCTCAGCAGGCCCTGGATACGAGTCCAATCCACCCGGCGACCTCGGCGTTACTGTACGCCAGGCGCGGCTGAGCCCACGCGCATCCGGCTCGCGTCGGGTGGCCGAGCGTCGAGCAACTCGGGCGCGCGATCCGGACGATGGCGTGCCCGCA
>CBJLVJ010000482.1:0-3678 GCA_966426465.1 uncultured bacterium
GCACGGTCCACCAAACGTGAAGCCGAGATACTCCCACGGCTGTCCACCAGGCCGAACGGCCCAGACGTCGAACAGGCCGCCATCGCCGGCCGAGGCGTGCTCGCCGTCGTTCGGAATCAGTCCGGGGTCGGCGCCAGAGGACAGCACCCACACCAGATTGTGGAGCCGCGCCGGATCCACCAGACACGCGCTCGCCTCCTGCCAGTGACCCTGCTGGCGCTCGCGTGCGCCGAGCACCACGTGCATCTGCGGGTCGAGCCGGAGCACCTGGTAGTCCGGCAGGTAGTACATCATGAAGCGGTACGCGTCCTGCCCCGTGACGGTCAGCACCACCGTGTCAGCCGCGTCGAACTGCTCCTGGATGACACCGAGCGCGGCCTCGAGCGATGTTTGCTGTTGTCGTAGTCCAGGCGCGGTGACGTTGAGCAGCATGGCATTCAGCGTTGCACCCACGAGTCCGTTGCTCACCGGCGCGGCGAACAGAAAAACCCCCGCCTGCGCGACCAGCAGAGCGCTTCCACAGAGGAGCAGACGGCGCGGACTGCGCGCGGCGTGTACCACCACTCCGCCGGCCAGCGCGCACAGCGCCACGACGAACACCAGGGCATGTCCGGGCTCGGTCGAATCGATCAGCCACAGGAACACGAATGCTGGCGCGATCCACGCGATCCAGAACACGCCGTGGGGCCAGCGGAATGTCGCGCGCAGCCAGCGCGCCGTCGCGCGCCAGTTGCACAGCGCTGCCGGCACCAGGCTCGGGCCAAGCGTGTACACCAGCGTGCCGAAGCTGATCAGCGTGTTGGCCGTCAACTGACGAGCCAGCGCGCCTTGCGAGCTATCCGGCAGCAGCGCCAGCAGGCGGCCCCACCAGCCGTTCACGCCACCGTCGGTGCCGGCCGCGACCGGCGCCAGCCAGAGTGCAACGCCGCCCACCACCAGGCCGACCGCGAGGCAGCGACGCCGCAGACCGGGCTCCGCGCGCCAGACGGCCAGGAGCCACAGCGGCGCAAGGAACATCGTCACGTCCAGGCGGAATCCACTGGCCAGGCCGAGCGCGATAGCCGAAGGAATGACCAGGCGCCGCGCGCCCTGCCACAGCGCGGCACACAGCGCGCCGATGCCCACGGCCAGGCACGCCAGCACCGTCCAGGCGCTGGCCATCGTCCCGTAGCCCCAGAACGCCGGCTGGGTCATGAGCACCAGCGCCGACAGCAGCGCAGCCCGTCGCCCGAACACCAGGCGCGCCAGCGCGTACTCGCCGAGCACCGCGCCGACCGACGCCATCAGGGACACCACAATCAGCGCGGCATTGTCATCGCCGGTGATCGCCAGCGCCGCGCGGCCCAGGCCGATGAAGTACGGCGAGCCGGGTGGATGGGGCTGGTGGGCCGCCACGTTGAAGTTGTGCAGACCCAGCGCGTAATTGACCGCGTCCCAGTGCGCCAGTCGCGGCGTGAGCAGCGGCAGCCGCGTCAGCACCGTGGCACACGCCAGCGCAGCCATGACGACGGGCGTTGCCAGTCCGCGCTGGCGGACCGTTCCGTCGCTCGGGCCACCAGCTCCGAGCAGAACGCGACTGACCCGAGCGACGGTCGTCGGCGTGACAGGGGTCGAGGTCGTCACGTCCGTGTTCGCCCCGTCATACATGTTGCCTTTTCTGGTCGCCCCCGCCGCCCGCCCGCCTTTCCATGCAGCTGAGCGTAACGACGATGCGTCACATAGGGCGTCACGCGGAGCGTCACGTGGGCGTCACGCGCGTCACAATTTGCGCAACGAGGCTACTCGCCCCAGGTATTCACCCGGTCCGGATGCAAGGTGACTACCACGCGCTTGTCGCCGGGTTGGTCCATGGTGCGTAAATCGGCGCCGTACTTTTTACCCACTCGATCGGCAAACGCGTAGTCATCGTCCGGCTGCACGTCGGCGTGCCCACGCAGCTCCAGGGTGCGGTACGGATTGGCCGGGTCGATCGCCAGGAACGATGCCCTGGGACGAGCGCGCAGGTTCTTGACCTTTTGCCGGCTGGTGTTGAGCGAGAAGCGTACGAGCTCGTCATCGTCGTCGAACAGAAACCACAGGGCGGTGACCTGCGGCAGCCCGTGTGGACCAATCGTGCCAAGCACACCGACCGGGCCATCGAGCAGTGCGCGGTGCGAAGCGGGTATCGTCGTCATGCCAGGTAGCCTATAGCGCGCCAGGCTCACCCCACCGTGCGGGCGTTGCGCTCAAACGGTCCGTCACCTTCGATCCCGATGCTGACGATCCGCCTGGGTCGGATGCGAAACATCTCGGGGTCGAAGCCCGGTCCAACGGTCTCGCCGCCGGAGGGCAGCACCTCCGCTTCGCCGCGAATCTCGATCATCCGTGGTCGCCACGGATCGATCGAGGCCAGATCGTCGATTACGATCGCCACACGCCGGTTGCGCTGCACGTCGCGGTACTTCTTGCGCTGGGTGAACCCGTGTCCGCCGACGTCGATCGTGTCCTCGTCGGGGTTGTAGCGGAACGACACAGGAACGACGTGCGGCTGAGCATCCGGGCCAGCCGTGGCGATGCGCGCGAGCCGCTGAGACTGCAAATAGGCCACCTCGGCCGGCGTGAACACGCTCATCCCAGCGCGAGCGCCTACGCCAGCCTGACGGGCATTCGCTTGATGCCATTGATGAAGTTCGATCGCAGCCGCTCGGGCGGTCCATCGAGCTCGATCGCCGGGAAGCGGCGCAACAGCTCCTCGAACATCACCTTCATCTCCTTCTTCGCAAAACCCGCCCCCAGACAGAAATGCTCGTGATGTCCAAACGCCAGGTGCTCGTTCGGCTGGCGGCTGATGTCAAAACGATACGGATCGACAAACACGTCCTCGTCGCGGTTGGCCGACGGATACCACATCAACACCGATTGTCCCTTGCGAATGGTCGTGCCGCGGATCTCCACGTCCGTCGTCGCCCGCCGCGACATGTGGTGCAACGGCGACGTCCAGCGCAGCATCTCGTCCACTGCCGAGTCCATGAGCTTCGGGTCCGCCTGGAGTCGTGCCCGCTCGGCGGGGTTCTCGCACAGTACCTGGAGTCCACCCGATATGCCGTTTCGTGTCGTCTCATTTCCCGCAAGAATCAGCAGGAAGCAGAACGCCAGAATGTCGACGTCGGTCAGTCGCTCGCCGTCCACCTCAGACTCGACCAGAATGCTCACCAGGTCCTCACCTGGCTCTGCGCGGCGGCGCGCCAGAATCTCAGAGAAGTACTCCATCATCTGCGCTCGACCGGCCATCGCGGTGCGCGTCTGCGCGGCGACGGACCCGCGCTCCTCTTCCGCGACGACGTCCGCCTGATACTCCGGGTCGGCCGCACCCAGCGTCCTGTTGGTGAGCCGGAACATCAGCGGCCAGTGCTGCTCCTCCAGGCCCATCAGTCCGCAAATGACCGCCAGCGGCAGCTGGCTGGCAACCTCCAGGACGAAATCGCACGAGCTCCGCTGGGCGATGCGGTCCAGGATGGTGTTGGTGATCTGGCGGATCAACGGCTCCATGGCATTTACTGCCCGCGGTGTGAAGCCTTTGTTGACCAGCCGGCGCATCTTGACGTGTCGCGGCGGATCCATCGTGATGATGCTGACTCCGCCGGGCTGGGTGTTTACGTTGGGCTGCCCGTCCGGATCGCGCAGGCCGGGCCCGCTGAT